>CAYVDF010000021.1:0-17261 GCA_964450475.1 uncultured Pseudactinotalea sp. | reverse complement strand
TGGCTCGCTATTTTGATATTCACCCAGATAACCCGCAGGTACGCAGCGTAGGGCAAATCGCTGATCTTATGCGCGATGATGCGCTCATCGTTTATCCCACAGACTCGCTGTATGCTCTCGGCATCACCCTCGGAAATATCGAAGGCAAGGAACGTATCCAGCGGCTGCGCCAGGTTGATGACCGGCACGATTTCACGCTTGTGTGCGCTGATTTTGCGCAAATGGGCCAGTTCGTTCACATTAGCAACTCGATCTTCCGCGCATTAAAGGCGGCAACACCAGGGCCCTACACGTTCATCCTGCCTGCGACGAAGGAAGTGCCGCGGCAGTTCATGCACCCGAAGAAGAAGACGGTGGGGGTGCGCATCCCTGACACCAATTTTGTCCAGGCCCTGCTGGCAGAACTCGGTGAGCCGATTTTGTCCTCAACGCTGCTCATCCCGGGCCATGACGAGCCTCTAACCGAAGGTTGGGAGATCAAGGAGCTGCTAGATCACCAGGTGGATGCGGTGATCGACTGCGGCGACGTGAACAACGAACCCACAACGGTTATCGACTTCACCAGCGGCGCGCCAGAGATTGTGCGTGTCGGGGCTGGGGATCCGTCGCCCTTCCAGTAGATTCCCGAGCGGAGTGCTTCGTCGACACGCCAAATGAAGGTGAATGAAGCCGTGAGTAGGGGCGCACCCCCTACTACCGAAATGACATAATGTACATTATCGGATATCGCCTAAGGCTTGTCTTTCCACCAATCATCCTGTGGGCGCACCGGTAGGTGTCTTTTGTGTCGCGACACCCAATACAGGTGCTCAATTCGCTCTCTGGCGGCGTCTGGCACAACCTTGCCTTCGAGATAGTCGTCGATGTGCTCGTACGAGACTCCCAGCGCATCTTCGTCGCTTTGTCCTGGCGCATCGTCGAGAAGATCTGCCGTAGGAATCTTTTCATACAACGCCGGTGGGCTGCCGGCCGCCTGAAGCATTTGTCTGCCCTGGCGCTTCGTCAGTCCGTGAAGCGGCATGAGGTCTGCAGCGCCATCGCCAAACTTCGTGTAAAAGCCCGTTACAGCCTCGGCTGCATGATCGCTGCCAAGAACCGCGTAGCCGCGCGCTCCAGCAACGGCGTAGTGCGCGACCATCCGCTCGCGTGCCTTGATATTGCCCTTGTTGAAATCTGTAATATCAAATCCGGCAGCTTCGAGTTCGCGCGTTATGTCATCAGTTGACCCCGCGACGTTAACCGTATAGGTTTCGTCGGGATCGATGAATTTGAGGGCTAATTGGGCATCTTCTTCATCCCCTTGGACGGCGTACGGCAACCGCAGTGCTACGAAGGTCGCCTCTCCCCCGCTCGCTCGGATCCCCGAAACAGCTTGCTGAGCGAGCCATCCGACGAGCGTCGAATCCTGGCCCCCAGAAATGCCTAGAACGTAACCTTTGAGTCCTGTGGTGCGCAGATACGCCGTCAAAAAGTCGATTCTACGGCGATTTTCGGCCGCGGGATCGATCTCGGGTTCGACCATCAGGTCGCGAATTATGTGCTCTTGTAGCGAGGCCATAGGTCAAGATTACTGAACTTCTTGTGAAGCGAACCTGAAAGTAGCCTGAATGTCACACGAGAGAGTCAAAAAATGCAAGCTTCTTCACACTATCTTCACTAATGGGCGGGAACATTTCGGGAAGATTTGTAGTTGAACCTAATAGTGCCACGCGCGTGGCGCTATGGCTTTAGGAGGCACACATGGCAGAACGCACTCTACGCGGGAGCAGGCTAGGTACGAGCAGTCTCGAAACGGAAGCCGGAATCCAACTTGCTCCACGATTTGAAGCAATCTACGACCTACCCGATGGTCGAGTCATCGTTGTTCCGTTTTCAGCAGATGCTGAAATTCCACAAACATGGGAAGCGATTGACGGAACTGAAGGTGTCCTGCGCAATGCTGAAGGAACGCCCGAGGAACCGAAGAACGTCCGCAAACAGCGTACGCACTGGGACATGCTGATGGAGCGCCGCTCCATCGCGGAACTTGAAGTTCTTCTCGATGAACGTCTCGCGTTGCTGCGCAAACGCCGTACGGCCTAACTGTCTTAGACCCGCCCCGCTATCAACGTTTCGTTGGTAGCGGGGTTTTCTTTAACAGACGGCGCAACTCACGCGCCCGGTGCGTGATTCCCCAGTACGTCACTCGCCACAGCGCTTCGAGCACGATCGCTGAGCTCATCTTCGAGTGCCCCTGGGCGCGTTCGACGAACGTAATCGGTACTTCGATAATGTTTCGGCCGTTTTGGTGCACACGCCAGGCCATATCGATCTGGAAACAATAGCCCTGTGAGTTGACCTCATCGAGTGGGATCTCCCGCAGGATTTCGGCAGAGTAGACGCGGAAGCCCGCGGTAGCGTCCTTGACGGGCAGGCCGAGGGCGACGCGGGTGTACGTCGTGGCCGCGCGCGAAAGGAACAGGCGGTGGGCGGGCCAGTTCTCTACTGCTCCCCCGGGTACCCACCTCGAGCCGATCACGAGGTCGGCATCGCTTGCCGCGTGTAACAAGGCCGGAAGGTCAATCGATCGATGCGATGAATCGGCGTCCATCTCCACGATGAGGTCGTATCCGCGCTCTAGTGCCCAACGGAAACCGGCAATGTAGGCTCGCCCGAGGCCGTCTTTGGATTTGCGGTGCAGCACGTGCACCTGTGGGTCGTTGTTGGAGTACTCTTGAGCCCACTCCCCCGTCCCATCGGGAGAATTGTCGTCGACGATGAGCACGTCGACATTCGGGCAGTCATTGCGCAGAGAATCAAGGGCGATTGGGAGCGCCGAGATCTCGTTATAGGTCGGCATGATGACAAGGGTTCGCATGGCGCTCACGATCCTCGCTTCACCGGTACACGGTAGGTGGCGAGTGATATGAACAGTCCGATGCCGACGAGGATCGAGAGCCCGCGAATGGGCCAGTCGCCAAGACGGCTCGCCCACGTCAGGGATGTGCGTAGTGGGATTTCTTGGGCGAACTCCGCGGCTGTGAACAGTTCGGTCACGTTCGTCATCGTCCCATCGGGTGCGACGACACCAGATACCCCGACGGTCGAGATCTGGATGGCCGCGCGGCCGTGCTCGATCGCTCGGAAGCGAGTCATGCCAAGTTGCTGGACGCTCTCGGTTGTCTCACCGAAGGAGGCGTTGTTCGTGGGCACGTAGAGGAACTCCGCGCCAAGGCGCACCGCCTCCGAGATGAGCCAGTCATAGGCCACTTCGAAACAAATAATTGTTGCGATTGGCACCTCACGGTCAAGAGCCGCTACCGGCACATTGAGGAGCGCTGGCTCTGTACCTGGCGACATGTCGATGCCGACACGGTCAACGACCGGGGCGATCGGGCGAATCCACTCGCGCATCGGAATGTACTCGGCAAATGCGGCCGGCACCTGCTTGGCATAGACCTGCCCCTCCCCGTCATGGCCATCCCAGATGACAACCTCGTTGTACCGGGTTCCATCGGCGTAACGGGCGGTGCCAACAAGGACCGGTGCTCCAGCGGCTGCGGCGGCCTCGTTGACCATCGCGCGTGCCTCAGCGTCCACGCGAGGCAGTTAATCAGAGGCGTTTTCTGGGCAGCGCACGCTGTCGAGATCGCCCTGTTCGGCTGCGAGCCTGAGGGTACCGTCACGATGGTTGCCTGTGACTTCGCGGGCGTTGTCAAACGCGTCCAAGCCAGGGTTAGAGACATTTCCCTGAACAGCCCCGACAGTGATCCGCCCAGCCTCAGCGCGCGTGTCGAAACCGATGAACAACGGGCCTAGGAGCAGGAGCGCAACGAGGAGCACGGCAAACGGTGCGCGCACGATATCTTGGCGCTGCATGGCCATGATCCCAACGGCGACGAAGCCGGCGGCAAGGGCAACTGCGAAACCGACGAGCGGTGCGCCGCCGAGCGGCGCGAGTCGAACGAGGGGGCCATCGGTCTGGGAGAACGCGATCCGAACCCAGGGAAACCCGCCAAAAGGCCACTCATGCCGGAGTTGTTCGGCGACAACCCACGTTGCGGCAAACAGGATCGGTGCCAACAGGTTGACGTTTCGCAGGGGCAGCAATCGCCTTAGCCAGATATAAATCGCTGGGGCAAGCCCCATGAGGAGCGATTGTGAGATTGCCAGTGCGACCCATGGGATCGGACCAACCGATGCATACGCCCACCACAGGAGCGGCAGGAAGTGGGCTATTCCCCAGAGGCTCCCAAGCGCGAAAGCCCACCGCGCAGATGCGCCAGTGATGGCCCACATGAGCAGTGCCAGCCCGCCGATTGCTAGTGGCCAGATAGAGGCCTGTGGAAATGCGAGGTGAGCGAGGAAACCGCCGGCGATAACGGCGACAACCGCGATGAGCGGACGGGGAGTTGACACCCCGTAAGAATACTTCAAATTCCGCCGCTCCCCTGCCACTGCCCTCGGCACGACATCACATCTTCGGACCGATCGGAAGTTACCCAACGTTTTCTAATGAGGTGCCGCCGTGCCGAGTCTGCAGTGCAGGTACGGTAGGCAATCTACTCGTTAACCCTCTATTCGCCAAACGGTCATTTGCGCAGGTCAGCGACGTCTATGCAGGTCAAGAGATTGCAACTTTCCGGGAATATTGAGAAAGATTCCGCGTGTTGTGCTTGCAATGTGAGACTTGTCTATCTCACGGCAACGCCGCGGCGGTACAGAGCCACGAGCTCTGGCGCGTTTTCACCATTTCCAAGCGCGGGAAGCAACGGAGTTCCGGCTCGTTGGTCGGTTGACCACATGGAGGCGTCGGTGTCTGGAGCCTGAACTGCGAGGGTGTCCACCCTCCACAGTGCAAGGTCTGCGAACGATCCAACAGAGAGCACGCCACGAGGCTGATACTGCCCAGGCGTGAGTCGCCATGTACCGCGTGTCAGGGCGTTGAACGCCGCGCGGGCAGAAACGGGACCGCTGGTAGAAAAAAGGACCTTGGTAATCAGGTCCCAGGGACTGCCCTCTCCTCCGATCGCGTACGGGATCCCAGCCTGTGCAAGGGCAGCAACCGAAAAATTGACTGAATCGTGCACGATGATCACGACCTGCCACCCGGCGAGGGCATCTACCGGCACGTCCAGCGTTGAATCAACATAAACTCGCGCCATTGCCGGTGGAAGGGAACTACCGAGGGTTAGAAACTCAGTTACGTCGTCTTCTGTCTCGAGTGTAAGCGCAGGAGCGGCCGAATCCTGTGTGGCTAGAAATTCCGCTTGCTCTGCCGCTGTCGCGCCACTGGCGAGTCGCACGATCGCTGCATCCTCCGTATCGATGGATCGGATACTCGTGAGATCGAACGCGCCAAGGTCCTGCGTTACCGGATCGAGCACGTGACCGGCTGTAACGCCCTGGGCGTGATAGTCGGCAACGTCTGCCGGGGTGAGAAACGCATTATGGAATGACGGCGTGAGGAGAAGACCCTCGGCGTCAAAAACCTCGGCCTCAGGGTGGGCCTTGATGCGGTAGGCGGCCGTGTCCTCGTCCCCCATCCACACGATCACCTCGCCGTCAACGTGGATTGCGGTGGCGAAGCGTTCGACGGGGCTGTGGATCGTGGCGTTATGGATGATCATTCGAGAGCTCCTTGTGCAACGACGCCCCGGCGAATGTAATCGATGGCCTGCCGTGCAGCGGCGCGCAGCGGCGGGGTTGGCGCAATGAGGGCGATCTGGTCGAGGAGGTCGATGACCTGCCTCGCCCATCGCACGAAATCTCCAGGGGCGAGGTCGCTGTCGGCGAGAACGACGTCGAGCCCATACCCGCTCGCCCAGTGATAGATCGGCAGTACGAGGCCGTAGTCGAGAGGGCGCGTGACGGAGATTCCGAAGTCGGCTTCGAGCGCAATGAGTTCGCGGGCGAGGCGTGCTGTTGGGCGAATCGCATCTCCGAGCACCTGGGTTGCCCCCGTGAACTTGGGGACGGGGCTCGGCTCATCGGAGCGGGGTTCGAACATGACGCCAGCGACGACTCCTGCGAGTGAGGCAGCATCAAGATCGTGCCACAGTCCATCACGGATCGCTTGGGCGACGACGAGATCCTGCTCCGAATAGATCTTTCGCAGCCACAGCCCCTGATCCGTGACGGTCAGGCCAGACTCGGCGTCGTCAAGATAGCCGAGTGCAAGGAGCACCTTCGTGACCTTGTCGAACTCGTGCGCAATCGAACTCGTGCGGCCTTCGATCCGGCGGATGATGCTCTGGTATTCCTTGTCGACCTTTTGCCACCGATTCGCCCACCGTGCATGCGCGTCGCGGTCGGCGCATCCGTGGCACGGGTGGGCGCGTAATTGACGGCGCAGCTCCTCAACCGTCGCATCTCCCCCACGAGGTTTTTCTCGTTTGGGTCGTTCCTTGGCGTATGCACCGAGTGTGGATCGCATGGCCGAAGCGAGGTCAACGCGATCCTTCGTGCGACGAGAATTAAACTTCTTACCGACCCGAACCTTGCCGACGACGTGGACGTCAACAGGAATGTCACTATCGCGCAGGCGGCGGAAGCGTGCGTCGTCAGACACGACGGAGATGACCGGGCCATCAGCGTCGAATTCGGGCTGGGTGAGCACGACTGCGTGCCCGTGACGCCGACCACGAGGGAGGCGGATGATGTCGCCGCGGCGGAATTGCGACACCGTGTCGTATAGAGCGGAGCGTTGCGCTCGTGATCGAGCCCGAGAGAGTTCCTTTTCCCGCGCACTGATTTGAGCACGAAGCGCCATGTACTCTTCAAAGTCCCCGAGGTGGCACGTCATCGCGTTCGCATAGCCTTCTTTGGCTTCCAGGAGCTTACGGGACTGCCGGGCGAGGCCCACGACGGCGCGGTCGGCCTGGAACTGAGCGAACGACATCTCTAGGACGTCGCGTGCTTGGGAGACGTCAGAGGTTGCAAGCAGGTTGACCGCCATGTTGTAAGACGGGCGGAACGCTGACTTCAGCGGGTACGTGCGCCGCGAGGCGAGTCCCGCGAGAGCGACGGGATCGAGACCGCCGGAGTAGAGAACGATCGCGTGCCCCTCAACGTCGATGCCGCGCCGCCCAGCACGACCGGTGAGTTGGGTGTACTCCCCTGCGGTGAGATCCGCGTGGCGCTGGCCGTCCCACTTCACGAGCCGTTCAAGCACGACCGAACGCGCCGGCATGTTGATCCCTAGCGCGAGGGTTTCGGTGGCGTAAACAACCTTCAGGAGCCCAGCAGCAAAGAGTTCTTCGACCGTCTCTTTGAACACGGGCAGCAGGCCGGCGTGGTGTGCACCAACGCCGCTCAGGAGCGCGTGTTGCCAGCGCCAGAAGTCGAGCACTTCGAGATCCTCACGCGGAAGATCCTTCGTGTGGCGGTCGATGATCCGCTGGATCTTTTTCTGCTCAGCAGACGTCGTCAAGCGGGTGCCACCGGCGATGACTTGGCGAACTGCGTCGTCGCATCCCGCGCGAGAGAAGACGAAGACGATCGCTGGCAGCAAGGCTGCACGGTCGAGGGCCTCTACGACGGTTGTGCGCGCTGGAGGGCGCACGAAGTGGCCGCTGCCGTTGCGGCCGCGATCGCGGCCTGATCGGCGCCGTTGGGAGCGTCGATCGCGCAGGTTATTGATCGCCTCAACGAGGTCTGGGGAGATCGGCGGGTTGGGCCCAGGATTGGTTGGATCAACGTTCTTGGAGTACAGATCAAAGAGTCGGTGCCCGACCATGACGTGCTGCCACAACGGCACGGGCCGGTACTCCGACACGACGACGGCCGTGTCGCCGCGTACCTCTCCGAGCCACTGCCCAAACTCCTCCGCATTCGACACGGTCGCCGAGAGCGAGACGATCTGGATTTTGGGATCGAGGTGGAGGATAATCTCCTCCCACACCGGCCCACGGAACCGATCGGCGAGGTAGTGCACCTCGTCCATGACAACGTACCCAAGACCATCGAGGGCCGAGGAGCCGGCGTAGATCATGTTCCGAAGTACTTCGGTCGTCATGACGATGATCGGGGCATCAGGGTTGATCGAGGTATCGCCAGTGAGCAGGCCAATTGCTTCTTCACCGTGGCGTCGCACAAAGTCGGTGTATTTCTGGTTGGACAATGCCTTGATTGGCGTTGTGTAGAACGCCTTCTTCCCCACCGCTAGGGCTTTAAAGATAGCGTATTCCCCAACGACAGTCTTGCCAGCCCCGGTCGGTGCGGCGACGAGTACCCCGATTCCCTCATCTATCGCTTTGCAGCCTTCCAACTGAAAACTGTCGAGTTCGAACGGATAGTGGGAGGTGAAACGACCGAGTTCCGATTGCTCGAATTTACGTTTGCGTGCAGCGGCGGCATACCGCTCTGCAGGTGAGCTCATGCTTCTAGAGTAGGACACAGCATCTGAACTGCCCCCGGTACGACCTCAATCGTGACAGGCGCCTCACCGACGAGCTCGCCGTCAGCAAACACTTTCGGGATCGCTCCCCCAGTTTGTGGGCCGATCGTGATGCTTGATGCCGACCGCACGCTCACGGCGGGGTGAGCCAGGTGCGTGCCTCGGTAGACGCGCGGGAAAACCCGAAGCAGCTGCCCCTTGGTGACCTCGGTTGCCATCACGACTTCGATCTTGCCGCTATTGGCGCGGGCGGCCGGCGCGATCCTCATTCCCCCGCCAAAACTCGGGGCATTTGCGAGGGCAATGAGTGTTCCGTAAAACTCGGTGTGCTCCCCGTCAACGGTGACGGCGTAGGGATAGGGGGCGAAGGTCTGCAGCTCGCGAAACACCGCACGGATGTAGCGACCCATACCGAGGGGCCACTTGTAGGTGTTTGCGCGGGCGTTGACCATCGAGTCAAATCCTGCCGAGACGACGCAGCCGGCCCAGCGGTGCTTCGACGGGATGAAGCTGTGCGGCCATTCTTGCCCAACTGCAGGGGTCAGCCGAAGCGCATCCATCGCCAAAGGGCCACGTTCCGCAGCGGCAAGAATGACGTCGATCCCGTCACTTACCTTGTGGACGGGTAGACCTAAGTGGCGGGCCAGGTCGTTTCCGGATCCTACGGCGACCAGGCCGAGGGGAATCATCGTTCCCGCGGTGAGGTTGATGCCCACGTGAGCCATCCCGTCGCCGCCAACCACGATGAGCGCGTCATACGACCCGCGCCGAGCGATCGCGGCTTCGTATGCCGCGACGGGATCCGTGTGAGAAAGGTCAACCACCTTAGTACCGCGTGCGCGAAGTTCTTCTAGAACCTGCTCTCCTCCGCGGCGCCCCCGGCCGTGCCCCGCGGTCGGATTAATAAGAACCCCGAAGCGTTGGATCATTGCGCAAGCTCTTCGTCGATGGCAGCACGTCTACGTTCGATCCTGCGATCTGCGAACATTGAGACCCCCACCGCTAGCGCGTACAGCACGAGCAGGGGTATGGCCATGAAGAACATTGTCGCCACGTCCCCACCCATCGTCGCGGGCGTCACTGCAGCGGCGAAAATAAAGATTCCGATGACTGCCCAGCGCCAGCCTTTCAGCCACGTTTTACCCGAGACAACCCCGGCGAAGCTCAACGACACCATGAACAGTGGCAGGAGATAGGCGATGCCGAAGGCGAGGAGGAACTGGGTAATGAACCGCAGATAGACCGCGGTGTCGATTAGGTTGATGACATCAGTCGGAGTGAAACCGAGGAGGAAAACGACCGCGCGCGGGATCACTAACCATGCCGTGTACACACCCGCGGCAAACAGTGGAACCGCTGCGGCGAGGAAGCCGAGACTCACCCACCGCTCCTTGCGGGTGAGAGCGGGGTTGACGAAGCCCCAGACCTGGAGGATCCACCAGGGTGAGGAGAGGATGATCCCGATGAACACCGAGATGCGCATGCGCACATCAAGAGGCGTGGCAAGCGCACCAAAGTTGAGATCGGCGAGAATACCGCGATCCTTCAGTGCCGCTAACGGTTGTCGTAGGGCTTCGAAGAACCAGTCATAGAGGAACCATCCACCGATGGAGCCAAGAAGAATCCCAATTGCCGCGAGGATGAACCGGCGGCGAAACTCCTTGAGGTGATCCCCGAGGGGCATCCTCCCTTCGGGGTTCTTCTTCGCTGCCACACCTAGTTACCGTTATTGGGCGGCGTTTGCGGTGGGTTTGGTGCCGGCGGCGGCGTTGCCTCGGGCGGGGTTGGAGCCTGTGGGGCCTGGATCGTTGGATCCTGCTGCTGCGGTGCGGGCGGTAACGGTTGCTGGGCAGGTGGGCTTGGGCGCGAGTCGTCTTGAAGGTCGCGCACCTCCTCCTTGAAGATCTTCAAGGACTTGCCGATGTTACGAGTGATGTCCGGGAGCCTGGAGGCACCAAACACGACAATGATCAGCGTGATAAGGATGATCCAGGTGGCGGGGTGTCGAAATCCCATGGGTTTCTCCAAAAATTCAGCGAAGCGCTTGCCAGCAAGTCTAATCGGTGCGTGCCGGATTGATTAACTCACGCCACCGAGCGAACGTGACTTCGCGGCGGCGTGCCTTGCGTTGTGCACGTTTTACTCGGTTTATTCGGCGAAGCATCCGCCACTGTTCCTTTTCACCTGCGCTCGCCCCGATAGCCTGCGCAGGCACGAACGCAGGGGTCTGCGCGGCGTCCAGCGCCTGAGCAAACGCGGAGAACACTTCCGCCGTGCCGGACGCCTGGTGGATGAGCGCCGTTGCTTTCCGGAACAGGTGGAGTCCGAGTAACGCAAATACTGCGAGTGAGCCGAGGATCAGCACCACCCATAGGATTACCCAACCAAGCGTCGTCATAGTCAATACCCTACTCTGCGTAGAGCTTCAACGCCTCGCCGGCCCGTTGCGCAACCGCGGCGCGAAGGTCGGGTGGTTCGATCGCGAGAAGATCGTCACCGAGACGAAGGCAGACTTGTTCAAGCCAGCGAAGCGAACCCGAGGCGATCACGACGGTGAAAGAGTCACCATGATCCTCCACCGACTCAACAGGGATCTGCTCCGTGAGCCACCGTGCACTCGGGGCGAGCGTGAGGGTGACGTGGTGTTCGAACGCAGAGGTATCCATCGTTGGCGGCTCTGTGGGGGATTTCGATGGAGTGAAGGTGGAATCGAGAGTGGTGAGTTCGATGATGCGGTCGAGGCGAAATTGGCGGTTGGCTTCCGCGCGGTGACACCACGCGAGCAGTCGCCAATGGTCGACGATCGCGTGTAACGAGATCGGGTTGATGATGCGGGTGGTCACCTCATCTTGGGCGGAGACGTAGGTTATCTCTAGTTGCTGGTGATTCTCGATCGCGCGAGCAATCTCATTGCGAAGGGCGTGTGTTTCCGCAGAGGTGCGCTCGATGAGCACGGAATCAGCAGTGTGGGCTGCCTCTCCGGCGGCAGCCATGAGCTTCATGCGGGTGCTCGCGAGCACGTCGGTTTCACCAAGGCGAGCAATGAGCGAGTTGAGCGCCGCGAGCAGGGTGACCGCCTCGCCAGGCGATAGACGCAATGGGTGCTCCATCTGCTGGGCGTTGCGAAGTTGGATATAACCCTCATCAAGCGCGGTCGCCTCAAAGTCGATGAGCTCGGCGTGCCCGTAGCCTGGTGCCCCGGAAAGCCACAGCGTGTCGATATCTTTGAGGAGTTCTTTCGTCGAGATACCAAAATGGTCGGCGGCTTCGCCCACGGGAACAGGTCGTCCGTCAGCGAAATAGGAAATCATCGCCAGCAGGCGGGTCAGTCGCTCAGGAGTCAGGTCTCTCATGGGGCCATCCCCTCCCCCACAGCCACAGCTCCTCGAAGCTTGTCGACCACCATCGTGATGAGTTCGGGCGGCGCTACGGCGAGCACGTCCTCGCCGTAGGCAGCGACGTCACCCGCGAAGGCCGGCATATCGATCACGGGGAGTCGGTAGAGATCCCATTCACCGTGGTTACCGATGTGCTCACCCGCCACGCGAAGCCCAGCGGCGGCCTCTGGACGAATGGCTATCTCAGCGGTGAGCATGTCTTCCAATGGCGAATAGGGTTGCGGTTCACCGCCAACGAACGACTCTTCAAGCTCTCTTACCCGGCCTTCGATTCGAGAGAGCCGGAATTCTCGGGGGGCCTCCCGATCTCGATCCCAGCCCCACACATACCACCCGTGATGTTTGGCAAGAATCCGCCACGGTTCAACCGTACGGGCCGTCCGCTCCCCCGTCGACGCGGCAACGTAGGTAAAGCTGATCGGTGAACGGTTCGCGAGGGCTTGGAGTACAACCGGCATCGCCTCGTCTGGTTCGTGTGGGCGAATGACCGGCGACTCTAGTGACTGCGCCGGTTCAGAGACGACGCCGCGGAGTTTCGTCAGACCTCGGCGGGCGTAACGAGCAAGCACCGAACCGTCCCAGACCTGGGAGGCTAGTGCAACTGCGCCGAGTTCCGCCGGTGTGAACTGGACTGGTGGGAGTCGGTAATCCTTGGTGTCGATCCGATACCCGATATCTTCGAAGTGGCCAGTGCCATGGACGGTGATGAGCGGCACGCCCATCTCTTTGAGGGTTTCCTTATCGCGTTCAAACATGCGCTCAAAGGCAACGGTTGACTGCTTCGTGCCGTCATCCGGGGCATATCCGTTGACGCTCTCACGGATCTGCGCTCTACTCATCGCCACGCGCGTCTGCGTCAGCGCGATAATCAGGTCCAGAAGCCGTTCATGGGCCGGAATCGCCACTGATTACCCCCTCTTCGCAATGGTGCGTCCACTCGGCATTCCTAGCCTAGCCGCGAAACCGACCAAGCCATGATGATATGGCAGCGTGGCGTGGTGCGCGCTCAGCCGTCGACCTGCGTACGATGCGGCGCGGGTACGGCGCCGATCCCGCACCGTTTATCGCTGGAGCGGAAGCCGGGCGCTGGGCTGGCACGCACGCCGTCAAACAGTAGAATAAGTAACCGTGTCTACTAAAGCTGCCGGCACACTGCCGATCATGATGCTGCACGACCGCGTGCTCGTTCGTCCCGATGAAAACACCGAGCGACACACCTCGGGCGGAATTATTATTCCCGCCACTGCCCAGGTTGCCGCGCGCCTCGTGTGGGCTGAGGTGCTGGGCACGGGTTCCCAAGTTCGCCACGTCAAGGTGGGCGATCAGGTGTTGTTTGCCCCAGATAACACCCACGAGGTAGAGATCCAGGGCGCGACTTACGTCATTCTGCGAGAAAAGGAACTCCACGCGATCGCAGCCGAGCGCGTCGAAGTGAGCACGGGGCTATATCTCTAGCAGGCCCGCGCTCTGACCGCGGTGATGCGGTGACTAGAAATCTTCCATATCCCAGACATAGGCCGGTAAGGGTTCATCGGCGAAGAGATCAGGGTAGTAGGCAAATGCCGCCGCCCCGGGTTCAACCACAGCGATGAGAGAGCCAGAGTAGTGCTCGCCGGCTTCCCAATAGTCTTGAAAGATGTCATTGACGACGCACATACCCGACTCGTACGGCTCAACACGCCCAATCTCGTTTCCGGCCTCATCAAAGAACACGAATGAAGACGGGAAGAAGATGTATTCCTCGGCGAGATCATCGTTTACCTGAACTTCGACATCCATTCGGATGTACTGCCCTTCATCGGGTCGCTCGCGGCAGTCATCGGAGAGCTCGCCCGCGAGCCAGTCGACTTCGAGGTAGTTCACGGTGAACATTCCAACCTCAGCCACTTCACCAGATGAGGAGTAGTGGTCGAGGATGAGGAAGGGCTCTTGGGGTCCGAGGAGTGTCGGCATTTCAGGTTCGCTGTCAGGATCCTCACCTGGATCCTCGTGTGTCGCATCGTCAGGTTCGCCAGGGTGCTCTTGCCCTGGCTGGCCATCTGCCTCCGGGTCCTCGTTATCGGTACCCGCCGTTTGTTCGGTAGAGAACGGATCACTTGGTGTGACGAGATCGCCCAGGTTACCAACGAAACGCGACATTCCCCAGGCAAAGAACACGAGGAAGAGAACCGCGACGGCGGCGATCGCCACAACGAGGCCGACCCAGGACTTCTTCTTCGGCGGCTGCCCACCGGGTTGTGTGTACATTCCCTGAGGCTGCGGCGGATACTGGCCGGCGCTGCCATCGGGTACCCAAAACTGCCACCCATCAGGCGCAGGTGGCCATGACGGGTCGGGTTGCCAGCCTTCCGGTGGCACCCATCCTTCTGGAGGGGCAGGCCATCCGGGTGCGGGGTTAAAGCGGTAGCCCATGGCAGGTCCTTTCCCGGCATCCCGGCAACAAGAACGGGGATGTTGTGCTGATTGCACCTCTAACGTTAGTGCAGCACGATCCAGGGTGGGCACGAAACTCGCAGCATGATGCGGCTAATTGCGCGGGCCTGGCTCCTCGGCTTCACCCGTCTTGACCCACGCGGCGAGCACCTGCGCGTTACGGATGGCATACTCGCCGTCCGCGGACTGAATCGCCATAACACTCACCGGTTCGCCGTGCCACAGATCAAGTTGCGCCCATGGGCGGTCGGCGGAGAAGCGGACGGAGATGATCTCTTCCCACTTGAACGTGTAGCGGTGCACAAGATTGCGCACGTACAGCCCCTCGGGGCGCGGGATCGCCACCACCATGAGATGCATGATGAGGAAAACCGCACCAGCGATGGCAAGCGTAAGAATCGAGATCGTGTACTCGGGCTGCTCCGTGCCGGTCACGACCATCCGCCAGATGAGAAATGCTGCTCCCCCAAGCACGGCAATGAGCATGATGAGTGCGACGACGCGCGCCCAGCGTGGGCGAATGGGTTTTTGGGAGAGTTCCATATTCCTAAAGTCTGCAGGAGTGGATAGAGGTGACGATGATCGCCCTCGCACCTAGGTCATAGAGTTCGTCCATCACCTTGTTCGTCGTGTCTGAATCAACCATCGCGCGCACTGCGACCCAACCATCTGAGTGCAGCGGCGAGACCGTTGGCGATTCTAGACCGGGGGTGATGGCTACGGCTGCGTTAACCAAATCGGAGGGCACGTCGTAATCCATCATCACATACCGTCGTGCGACCTTAACCGATTTGATGCGACGGTCGAGCACCGTCAGGGCATCGCTCACCGGGCCCGATCGCCGAATAAGCACCGCCTCTGATTCCAGAAGCGGCTCGCCAAACGTCTCTAGACCAGCGGCCTTGAGGGTCGCTCCGGTTTCGACAACATCGGCAACGAGGTCGGCCACCCCGAGGTGGACGGTGGATTCGATGGCGCCGTCGAGGCGGATGACCTCGGCGTCGATTCCGTGCTCAGCGAGGTAGGTGCGAACCACGCGTGGGTATGACGTCGCAACTCGCTTGCCGTTGATGTCCTTTAGTTCGCTCATCGTGCCTTCGGGTGCGGCAAAGCGGAACGTTGAGTGGCCAAACCCGAGGGTGCGATGTTCAACGGCGTTGACACCAGAGTCTAGGAGAAGGTCACGGCCGGTGATTCCCGCATCGACCGTGCCGGCGCCAACGTAGACGGCGATGTCGCGCGCTCGCAGGTAGAAGAACTCGATTTGGTTCTCCTCATCGACCGAGACGAGTTCGCGATCGTTTCGCCGCCCGCGGTAGCCGGCTTCTTTCAGGAGTTGATCCGTGGCGCCGGAAAGGCCGCCCTTGTTCGGTATCGCAATTCTGAGCATGATTTCCTAAAGGTGCCGGTAAACGTCGTCGAGGGTGAGGCCTTTGGCCACCATGAGTACTTGCAGGTGGTAGAGGAGTTGGGAGATCTCCATCGCCGTGGCGTCGTCGCTCTCGTGCTCAGCCGCCATCCAAACTTCGGCTGCTTCCTCCACGACCTTCTTGCCGATGGCATGAACGCCCGCGTCCAGCAGTTTGACGGTGCCTGACCCCTCGGGCCGGTCTTCCGCGCGCTGACGCAGTTCGGCAAAGAGTTCCTCGAACGTTTTCACGCTTCCTAATCCTACTCGGTTCCGTTGATTTCGTTCGTCACGACCGCCTCAAGGTCGACGGGGCCGTCAATGAGCTCCATCGCATCCATGAACGAGATCATCGCAGCCCACAGTTCAAGGTCAGGTAACCCCCAGTCGGACCCGAGGGGACCATAGAGTTCGGTCGTGCGCACGATCACCTCACGCATGACCTCTTCCTGCTCCGGCGTGATCGCACCAGGGATGTGCTTTTTCGCGGCCTCGATCGCGACATCGGGATCGGCTGCGATGTCCTGGATCGCGCGATACGTTGCGGCGGCGATCATCTGCAGCCTCTCGGGTGAGTTCTTGATCGTCTCGGCCGGGGCACCGATTCCGACCCCAACGAGTGGGAGGCCCTCAGACGGCACCGCGCGGACGTCCAGGCCGATCGACGCGAACTGCGGGATGTCGTTGTTGGCGTACCCAACGACGGCGTCGACGTGGCCGCCGGCAAGTGCCGCTTGCTGGGTGAAGCCAATCTCTTCGATCTTCACTTCATCTTCGCTCAGGCCGACCTGCTGGAGGAATGCGAGGGTTCCAAACCATGTCTCCCCGAATCGTCCGGGCACTCCAAGCATTCGGCCGTCGAGATCCTGGAGTGAGGTGATCTCGGAATCCTCCGGCACGATGACCGTGACGGGGTAGTTGTTGTACAGGGTCTGGAAGGTGACGGCGTCAATTCCCTGCTGGTGTGCTTGTACCATTTCGGCCCCGCCAGCGACGACGACGTCCTCCACTCCCCTCGTCAGCGCACCAAAGAGGTCTTCGTCTTGGCCGTGGTGGCGAAGCTCGACGCTAATGCCTTCGTCGAGGAAGTAGCCCTTGTCCATGGCCACGTAGTACGGGGCAAACTGGATGTTGGGCACATAGGTTAGGCCGATTGTCATGTCTGCTTCGCGCGGACCTGAGGGTGTGCAGCCAGCGGCGAGCACACCAACGAGGGCTAGGGCGAGGAGCCGCCTTTTCACCATTGAATCCTTCTCTCAACAAGTCGTACTACACCAAACAATGCCACAGCGCCTACAACGAGCACGATGAGGACGGCGATCATTCCGGTGGTGTCGGCGCGATCGCGATAGACCGACAACAGTTGCCCGAGGCCGTTGCCGCCCATGACAAACTCCCCTACGACGGCACCCGTGACGGAGAGGACAAACCCGTTGCGCACGCCGGCAAGGATCGCGGGCAGCGCGAGGGGGAACTCGATCATCCGCAGGAGCTTCCACCGGTCTGCGCCATCCACGCGGGCGGCGCCGATGATATCGGAGTCGAGGCGGGTGAACCCGAGGGTTGTGTTAATCACGATCGGAAAGAACACCATGAGGGCACACAGCAGTGCGGTAGGTATCCATCCGTATCCCACCCACACCAC
>CAYVDF010000020.1:0-17292 GCA_964450475.1 uncultured Pseudactinotalea sp. | reverse complement strand
GCTATCACCACCGCCGAGAGCGTTCTCGACGGCGTTGCTGGGGTGCGCGATCAGACTCGACTTCTCGAGCGCGGGCTCGTTGTTCTGGCCGTTGAGTGGGCAAGACACAACCCCACCGATCCGTTCCCGCCGGGCCACCCCGGTTAGGAGGGTATGGAAGAGCAGTGGGTGTTCGATCAGATGCACCACCAGGGCACCATCACCTTCGACGATTCAACCGTGCACGAGTTTGCCCTCGCGGCCGGCTTCACTGAATACACAGCGCGCAAGTTCATCCGCGAATCCCTCATGCTCGTTCACTTCCTACCCCGCGTCTGGTCGCGGGTGCTCGCGGGCGGGCTCGATGTTTGGCGCGCCCAACAACTAGCCGGAGACTGCTTCGGCCTCTCCCGCAAAACCATCGACTTTATTGACCGCCACATGGCCGACCACACCGCGCGGATTACCGCGCACACCCGCCAGCGCATCGTTGCCGAGGCGCGTAAGCGCTACATGGCCACGGAGGTCGCCGCGGAGGAGGAACAGGCCCGTAATGCGCGCAAGGTCGACGTGTATGCGCACATGACTCAGCACGGCGTGACCTCGATCTTCGCCCAGCTCGACCACCCTGATGCAGTTGCTCTCGACAACGCTCTGAACATCGGCGCACAGGCGATCAAAACAGCAGGAAGCAACGCGCCGCTCGATACCCGGCGCGCATGGGCCCTTGGCGATCTTGCCCGCGGCGTGATCCGCGAGGGCGGCCAAACCCTCGCCTCCAGCGCTGGCGGCAGCATGGATGAGTTCGAGGAGGCGGACCGGCCTCATTGGGACGGCTCGGGTATCCCCGCGCCTCAAACCACGCTCTTCATTCACATGCCCGCCGATGAGTTCACTGGCGATCCGCCGGGGTGCGCGCCAACCGGTACCGAACCCTCCACGGGTGTTGCCCGCTACGTCAGTGCCGGAATGGTCGGTGATGTGGTGATCGGCGCATCCACCATTCGCGAATGGTTCACGCGCCCCCATGCCTTCGGGCAGGATCCTCCCGTGCTCACCGTGCGGCCGGTTCTTAACTTGGCAGAAGAGAAACCCTCCTCCGGGTATGTTCCCCCGCCCCGCACCAAGCAACACGTGCGCCTACTTCACGACCGCTGCGTGTTCCCGTTCTGCACGCGCTCGGTGCAGCGCTGCGACCTCGACCATGTCGAGCCGTGGAAGCCTGGCGGCGCCGGCGGTGCGACCTGCTCATGCAACCTCGCTCCCCTGTGCCGCACCCATCACCGCGTCAAAACCCATTCCGACAACGCCTCCACATCCAACGGCAAGCACAACGCATGGTCGTACGTTCACCTCGGCGGCCAGGAGTACTACTGGAGCGGCCCCCGCAAGATGCAGTTCGTGACCAATACGTGGGGCACGTTTAACGCCTCTGCTGAGCGTCATGACGGCGCGCCTCAGCACCCGGAAGTTCCTCACCTTGGCGTGGTCGAACCCATGCCTGTGGATCTCGGTGATGATGTGCACACTCTCGCTGCCGAAGAGCTCATCGATGCCCTCCTGACGAAGGCATCAGCATCCCGCGAGGGGCACGCCAAGGTATACGTGCCGGAGTGGAAGATCCCGGACTATCCCGATCCGTTTGATCCGCCGCCTGGTTATCCAGATGATGCCGAGCAGCAGGTCGGGTCGATAACGTTCACGGTCGACTACGATCTGCAGGATACGTCCACGGTGATGGAATTCTTCCACCACGTGGTGCCGCCACCGTGGGAGCGACCCGTTCGGGCCGGCACAGCCTCCTAGTTCGCGCCCTTGATGGTGATGCCGCCGCGAGCGGAGGGCACGAGTTCGATCCAGGTCTTGCCTGGCTTCAGAAGAACCGGATCGCCATCAGCGGTTCGCAGAATGAAGGGGTCGGTGTCGCCGCCCTTCTCCCACGTGACTTCGAGCGTGTGGCCCTCAGTAAACACCGTGGCCTTTCCCCCTCCGTGGAGGATCGTCTCGGGCACAGATGCACCCGACGCGTCGCGCCGGCCCGTGTCGCGCACTTTGACCATTGCGACGATGACGTTATCGGCCACCATCCGCTCACCGGAGAGCGCAACCGCCGGGTTCCCGGACTCCGAACGCTCCCATACCGAACCGTTCCAATCCCATGACGGCTTCGAGGCGGGGAAAGAAATGTTCACCCCATCTGCCTTGCTGCCGGCAGCAACCGCGGAGGGCTCGTCATCCTCATACGCGAAGGAAAAAACATTTTCCGGAGCAGTGCGGTCACCTGCCACGCTAAAGAACTGGCCAGGGTATCCAAACAGCGAGTGCTCACGAGAAACGCCCGACTTGCGGTAGAAGCCCGCGCCACCCCGATCGTTGTCGACCATGGCGACGCCCGTGCGGGTGAGGCGTTGCCTGTACTCGGCAGCACCACCACTGAACGCAAGCACCCCGCCAATCGGGCCAATGATCGGTGCATCCATGGCACGGACCGAGCGGATCGGGCCAGCGGTCTCAGGCAGATCTGAGTGGAACATCGCAACGAAGCGGGTGATGCCGCCCTCGACCATCTGCTCCCATACGACATCGGCGCGCTCTAAGCCGTCTTGCGGGCGCGATGCGCGAGAGTTCTCAATCTTGATGCTCAGCACAGGGGCTTCCCATGCATCAACGGGGCCAGGATATTCCTCCGCAGAGGGATCCTCGCTCTCCTCAGCACCGGGCTCACTCCACACCTGAACCCCGGTCAGCGGCCACGTACCAAGAAGTTCGGGCCCCGTAGGCTCTTCCTCGGGCTCCTCAGTTTCCTCAACAACGGGCCGATCAACACCGGCCTCGCCCGGGGCTTTACCGCTACCGCCACCACACGCCGTCAAAGCGAGAAGAACGGCGGAGCCGAGAGCCACGCCACGGAAGAAATAAGGCTTACGCTGGGATCGTTGCATTCGCTAATCGTAGATCTAAAAAGGAGACGCCGTGGATGCTTTCCTGAGCGACCTTCGCCACGCTTTGGCCGGCACCGGCGAACTCATCCTCGGCACACCGCGCGAACACCTCCCCCGCGAGCTCCCTGGCGGTGTCACAATCGTCGTCACAACGTCCGGATCCACCACCGGAGCGGGCCGCCCCGTCGGGCTCACCCCGCAAGCTATCACCGCCTCCGCGAACGCAACCCACGCCCGCCTCGGCGGCCCTGGCCAATGGCTCCTCACGCTCCCCCACGAGCATATCGCCGGCCTGCAAGTCTGCGCGCGCTCGCTGCTCGCTGGCCACGAACCGGTCGTCCGCGGCGCAGAAACCCTCCACGAGGCCATCGCCCGCATGGCCCCGGGTACCCGCCACTACACCTCCCTCGTGCCCACCCAACTCGTGCGCATCCTCGACGCCGGCGGCCCCGACCTCGCCGCGCTCGCCACCCTCGACGCCATCCTCCTTGGCGGCGCCGCCATCGACCCCACGCTCCTCACGCGAGCGCGCCGCGCCGGCCTCACCATCCTCACCACGTATGGCTCCACCGAAACCGCCGGCGGCTGCGTGTACAACGGCCGCCCACTCGATGGGGTCACGGTCCGGATTGACGACGGCGAACGCATCTGGCTTACGGGCCCGACCCTTGCGTGGGGCTACCTCGATGAGGGTCCGTCGGATTTTATTTCCGACGGCGATACCCTCTGGTTCCGTACATCCGATCTCGGCTCGATGAGCGACGAAGGCGAGCTCACCGTGCTCGGGCGAGCCGACGACGTCATCATCACTGGCGGGGTAAACGTTCACCCAGTGGCGGTAGAAAACACTATTGGCGAGTTGGCGGCGGTGGCCGACTGCGTCGTCGTCGGGATTCCTTCGACCGATTGGGGCGAAGAGGTCGCGGCTGTCGTAGAAGTACGGGAGGGCGTGGATGAAGGCGCGCTGCTGGCAGAGATCCGCGAGCGCACCCGCGCCGCGCTGAGCGGGGCCGCGGCGCCACGGGCACTCGTGGTGGTGGAACAGTTGCCAACGCGGGGGCCGGGCAAGGTCGATCGGCGAGCGGCAACGGAGATCGCTGCTCAGGTGCTGGCACGCGGTGGCGGGGTTCGCTACGGCGGCGAAGCCCGCGGGTAAAAGCTGGCACAATCTAAGGCGTGAATTCTTCCAACGCGACCCCTACTTTCGCTGACTGGCTCGAAGGCGCGAGGCTCCGCACGCTTCCCGCTGCGGTGGCCCCGGTGCTGGCCGGAACTGGCGCGGCCGGTGCAGATGCCAACTTTGGCCGAGCAGTACTTGCGGCGATTGTGGCGCTCGCGCTTCAGATTGGTGTCAACTTCGCGAACGACTACTCCGATGGCGTGCGCGGCACCGACAAGGATCGGGTTGGCCCGACGAGGCTGACGGCAACTGGGCTCGTTGCGCCCGCGCGGGTCAAGCGAATCGCGTTTGCGTGGTTCGGCCTCGGCGCGGTGGCGGGGCTTGCGCTCATAGTTATTTCGCACACGTGGTGGCTCCTGCCTGCTGGAGCGGCGGCGCTGGTGGCGGCCTGGTACTATACCGGGGGTAAAAAACCCTACGGCTATCGCGGCCTTGGCGAGGTATCGGTATTCATTTTCTTCGGCCTCGTGGCCACGTGGGGCACGACCTACACGCAAGCACACGCGCTGCCGGGAGCCTCAATCTTTGCGGGGCTCTCGATGGGCTTCGTTGCATGCGCGTTGCTCATGATCAACAACATCCGCGATATCCCAACCGACACGGTCAGCGGCAAGCGCACGCTCGCCGTGCGGCTGGGTGATAGCCGGGCACGCGTTGTCTATGCAGCGTTCATGGCGAGCACGATTTTGACGGCGCTCGCTGCAGCGCTGGTGTTTGGCTTCGCTAAGGGCGCTGTCGTGCCGGTCGCTGTAGCTGCGCTCGTCGTGATCGGCTTGTGGGCAGGCGCGCTGAGCTTCCAGGTACTGCGCGGCGGGGCAGCGATGATTCCGACCCTGCGCAATACCGGGCTAATCCAGCTCGCGATCGGGGTCGTGCTGCTCGTCGTTGGGCTCGTCGGCTAGCAGCTCATCAACGTAGGCGTCCTCTACGAGCATGTCCTCGTCGGGTTCACGCGGTTGCTCGTCGCGGTTGCGAAAGTCCCTCATCTTTTCGACGACCTTGTCGCGCTCCTTGCCGAAGAACACATAGGCGATCAGCGCGGCGACGATGATGGTCGTACCAGCGAGGAGGATTCCGCGCATTCCTGCGAGATAAAGCAGCACGCCAACGACGGCGAGTAGAATGAGACGCAGTGCGGTATATCGAACCATAGATCCAGCGTAGGCTTATTTCATGCGAATTTTATTCACCTTGCTCGTAATAGGGGTCACTACGTACGCGGTGATTGACTGCGTACGTACTGAAGACGAGCGCCGCCCGGGAATTCCGACCTGGGCGTGGGTGGTCATGATTCTGTTTTTGCAGCCCCTCGTCGGGGCAGTCGTGTGGCTGTTGGTCTCGCGCCTCAACCGCAACGGGCAAGGCCCAAGTCGGCAATATCGCAAGCCAGTGGCACCCGACGATGACCCAGATTTCCTGCGGTACCTGCAGGAGAGGTCCAGGCGCGAGCGTCGCAAGAAGGAGAAGGATCCAGAGGATCCTGCCGCAGATAACTAAAGTCTAGAACGCGTACGAGTGGTTGCCTGGGATGAACAGGTTCACCACGTAGAAGTTGATGAGCAGGGCGATGAAGCCCACGAGTAGGAAATACGCGAACTTCTCGGCCGTCCAGCCCACGGTTGCGCGCGCGTGCAGGTATGCCGCGTAAATGACCCAGACGACAAACGACCACGTTTCCTTCGGATCCCATCCCCAGGGGCGGCCCCAGGCGTGCTCGGCCCAGATCGCCCCGGCGATGATGGTGAAAGTCCACGTCACGAACCCGACGCCGACGATGCGATATGCCCAGATCTCGAACTTTGAGGCTGCGGGCAGTGATCCCATGACGCGCAGGAACGCCGTGGGCTTGTCGTCTGCGGGTCGGTCGAGTACGGCGGTGGCGGTGGTACCTGAGCCAGCGGCGCTCGAGACGACCTGCTCGTCGGCGAGGTTGCGAACGCGGGAGGGTGCGACGTCCTTACGCTTACGCTCGCGCACGGGGGTGGGTACGGCGCCGGAGGTGAGTCGTTCGGCGCGGTGCTGGGCGAGTTGGAGGATCGCGAGCGCGGCGCCGAGGTACAGGAGTGCGGTTGAGAGCGTGGCGACGGAGACGTGGATGATGAGCCAGTAGTTGTCGAGGATCGGCTCGATGCCTTCGGCCTTGACGTACAGGACCGAGGTCGCAAGCCCGAGGCCAAGGAGGTTGAGGCCGGCGACGAGGGAGCCGAGGAAGCGCATGTCGCGGGCGAGGTTGAGGCCGAGGAAGGTCGCGATCACGAAGAAGGTGAACATGAGCGTGAACTCGTACATGTTCGCCCAGGGCACGCGGCCGGCGGCCATCGTGCGTACGACGAGGGCGCCGAGGTGAAGCGCAGCGGCGAGCCAGGCGGTGGAGACGCCGATGCCGGCGGCGCGGCGGGGGGCGTCGGCGGGGCGGGAGCCGAGGCCGAAGAGGTCGATGGCGAATGCGAGCATCGAGATTGTGTACACGGCCATTGCCGAATACACGAGCGCCACGCCTAATACTTCAAGATCCATGATTATCCTTCGCCCCTGGGAGCAGTTTCTTCGGCACTATCGGGAAGCTCGGCGAGGATCTTTTCTAGAGCTCGCGCCAAGCCGGGGTCATCGCCGCGGGCGAGTGCCGCGGCGATGACGAGAGTTCCGCCGCCTTGTGGAACAAGCTTCACCCATATGCGGCGGCGACGCAAGAATAGCGAGCCGATGAGGCCCACCATCGCGGTGACGGCGAATACGCCCATCCACAGGATCGACGGGTCGTAGCGCAGGTCGAGGGCGACGAAGCGGGGCAGCGATTCGAACGAGATCGTGCCCCGGCCCCCTGGTAGTTCGGCGGTTTCGCCCGGGCGGAGCACGGCGCGGTAGGGAACTTCGGTGCCGCCCTCGCCGTCATCGCCGGGGATCATCACCTGGGTCATGTTCGCGGTGTCGAGCACGAGGAGCGACTTGGGGATGCCCTCATCGAGCCCGAGGTCGCCCTCCCACAGCTGCAGCACAAGCACCGGATCGATCGGCGAGGGGTGCGCGGAACCGACGAACGCGCCGTCATCGGATGGGATCGCCGAGGGAAGGAACGTGCCCTGAAAGCCGAGCTGGTTCTCGCCCATGTTCGCATCGGGAATCATCACCACACCGGTCGAGGTGTACACCGTGTCCTGCGGCAGGAACGGCACCGGCCCGGCGAACGCGACCTCGCCATCGGCATCGCGCACGGTCAGGTACGGCGCGTACCCGTTGCCTTGCAGGTACACCCGTGCCCCGTCGACGTCGAGCGGATCGTTCACGCGGATCGTTTCCTCGCGAGTTTCTCCACTCGGGTGGTGGACGGTGACGTCGGCCTTAAAGTCAACGGCGCGGGCGCCGATGGTGAACTCGGAGGTGAACTCATCGAGGGTGAAGCGGAACGGGAGCAGCTTTTCGGTGGCGGCGAGCAGTCCAGCGTCGAAGGTGTCGTAATCGAGGGGGGCATTGACGAACGAGCGGCCCTCGACCACGATCGCCTGGCCGCGATAGTGGGTCATCTGGCCCCAGGCCATCGCGATGAGCAACCCGACGAGGGCGAGGTGGAAAATAATATTTCCGCTCTCGCGGCCGTAACCGGTTTCGGCCGCGAGATGCGCCCCGGATTCATCCGCGTGGCGCTCGACCTTGTGCAGCCGGCCGACCTTCAGTTTGGCCAAGGCTTCGGCTGGTTCGAGCGGGGTGATGAACTCGGCCTGGATGGGGAAGCGTTTGAGGTTGCGCGGGAGGCGCGCTGGGCCCGAGCGCATGGCGCGCAGGTGCACCCATAGGCGCGGCAGGATACATCCCACGAGCGAGATGAACAGCAGGATATAGATCGCGGAGAACCACGCCGAGCCGAACACGTTGAACAGCCCGAGGCGCTCAAGCCAGGGCGCGAGGATCGGGTGGTCGGAGTAGTACGCGGCGACCTTGCCGGGGTCGGTGGGGCGCTGGGGGAAGAAGGATCCCGGGATCGCGGCGATAGCCAGCAGCAGCAGAAGGATGAGTGCGACGCGCATCGAGGTGAGTTGACGCCAGATCCAGCGGCCCCATTCGCGAAGCCCAAACCCGGCAGATTGTGCGCTGGGCGCTGACGGCGTGGGCGCGGAGCCCTTGAGTCCCTCTGGTGTGTAGCTCATCAGATCACCAGATCCCAGGCGTCGATGAGGCCCTGCAGGAGGAGGGTGAGGCGGGTCCACAGGCCGGTTACGAGCATCAGTCCAACGATCACGAGTAGTCCGCCGCCGAAGCGCATGATCGCGAGGCGGTGGCGGCGCATCCAGTCGACCATCTTCTGCGAAGAGCGCAGGCCGAACGCCACAGCGATGAACGGCAGGCCAAGACCGAGCGAGTAGGCGATCGTGAGGGCAATCGCGCGCGCTGGGTCGGCTTGATCGAGGCCAAGGGCGATGACGGCGGCGAGGGTCGGGCCGATGCACGGTGCCCAGCCGAGCCCGAATGTGAATCCGAGAATGGGGGCGCCCAGGAGTCCTGCGCGCGGGGAAATGTTCAGCCGGCGTTCGCGCACGAGGAAGGGGAGCGCACCGATGAAGGCGAGCCCCATGAGGATGACGATCACGCCGAGAACGCGGGTGATGAGGTCTTGGTAGCGAACGAGGAAGACGCCTGCGGTACTGAAGGTCGCCGTCATGATGACGAACACGGCCGTGAAGCCGGCGATAAACAGGGCCACCCCCGCAACGACGCGGCCGCGGCGACTCCCTTCAGCGCCGCTCATTCCGCCGAGGAAACCGACGTAACCGGGCACGAGCGGGAGCACGCAGGGGGAGGCGAAGGAGACAAGTCCGGCGAGGAGCGCCACGGGGATCGCGAGCAGCATCGATCCCGTGAAGATGATCTCGGCGAAGGAGCCTCCCACGTTTAGGCCTCGCCCAACGTATCCGTGATGAGGGCTTTGAGCGTGGATTTATCCACGAGCCCGAGGATACGGGCGGCAACCCGGCCCTCTTGGTCGAGCACGAGGGTGGTCGGCATCGCTTGGAGCGCGACGTACTCCTGAAGCGTCGCAACGCCGGCGGCGTCGCGGTCGTGCAGGGTCGGGTAGGGGATCTCGAAGCGGCGCTCGAAGGCAAGCGCGGTTTCGGGTTCGTTGATGTGGTTGACGCCGAGGAAATGGGCCGTGCCCTCAAACTCGTTGGCGAGTGCCGCGAGGTCGGGTGCTTCCTTGCGGCACGGCGGGCATTCGGCGTACCAGAAGTTCATCACGACGACGTCGCCGCGCCAGTTTTCGACGTCGATCGCCTCACCGTCCATTGACTCCCCCGCGAGGGCGACGGGTTCGCCGCGCTGGGCGGGCGACCATTGGCGCACGGCGCCATCACCGCTGACATAGCCGGAATCGGTATCGTCGGTGGAGGTCGGTGTGGGGGCAGGAGTGGTTGAGCAGGCGGCGGAGCCGAGCAACGCAAGCGCGGCTACGGCACCCACCAGGAGGCGGCGAATTGTGGTGTTCATCAGGTAATGGTGGTTGCTTGGGCCAGGAGTTCGCCCGCGGGTTCGCGGTATCCCAGGCCAACGAGGGTGGTGTTATCGAAGATGAGGGTGGTGACCGAGGCGAGCGTGCATTGGCGCTTGCGCGGGTCGTGAACGAATGGGCGCCCCTCTAGGAACAGGCGCGTTGTCCAGATCGGGCTCTGGTGGGAGACGATCACGGCCTCGGCGCCTTCAGCGAGCGCGCGGGCATCCTTGATCGCCTCGACCATGCGGGCCACCTGATCGGCGTACGGTTCGCCCCACGAGGGTTCCCACGGGTTGCCGAGGTGGCGCAGGTTCTTTGGTTTGAGTAAGAGCACGGGGTTGGCAGAGATCGGCTGGCCTTGGAGTTTGGAGCCGGCTTCGATCACGCGGTGGTCGGTGATGACGTCGAGGCCGTAGGCGTCAGCGATGGGAGCGGCGGTTTCGGCGGCGCGCTCCAGCGGCGAGGCGATGACGTGGGTGATGTTGGAGCGCCGCGCCGTGAAATCATCCGCGAGGGCCTCGGCCATGCGGTGCCCAAGCTCTGAGAGGTGGTAGCCGGAAAGCTGCCCGTACAGAATCGAATCAGGGTTATCGACCTCGCCGTGGCGGCAGAGGTGAACCAAGGTGCGCGCCATAGGCTCTAGTCTCTCATTTTTATTTAGGAAACTCACACCGGCCGTCAGCCGGCCTCCCCAATGGCGAGCACCTGCTCAGCTTCGGGGTCGAGGCGCAGCGCAATCTCGGTGAAGATCTCCCCGAGCATCTCGACCTGTTCGGGGGTGAGGATGTCGATGAGGTGACGGCGCACTGATTCCACGTGCCCTGGCGCGGTTTGTTCTAAGACGGCGAATCCCTCGTTTGTGAGCACAGCCTCCACTCCCCGCCCATCCTCGGTGCACGCTCGGCGATCGACCCAGCCGCGTTTTTCCATGCGGGCGATCGTGTGGGTGAGCCGGGAGCGGGAGTGAACGAGGTGCTCAGCCAGCGTCGACATGCGAACGCACTGGTCGGGGGCCTCCGATAAGCGCACGAGGATCTCGTACTCATTGAGAGACATTCCCGCCTGCTGTTCAAGATCACGGTTGAGCGCGCCCTGCAGCCAAGCCGAGCCGCTGAGATACGCGCGCCATGCCCGCTGCTCGGGCATAGAGAGCCAACGAGGTTCGCTCACGAAAATTCCTTCCATCTTCGTGCACCCGCCCCGAATTCGAGACAGGCATTTGACATGATGCTACATTCCCATCATACTAGATAGTGCAACTTTCAACTACATGGATTGGTGACGAACTTATGACCACTCTCCCAGCAGGCACATACGACATTGACACGGCCCACTCGGTTCTAGGCTTCTCCGTTCGCCACGCAGGCATCGCCCGCGTTCGCGGAACCTTCAACGAGTTCTCCGGCGTGATCACCGTTGCCGAGAACTTCGCTGACTCGACCGCTGAAGTTGAGATCGCCTCGGCCTCCGTCGACACCGGCCAGGACGCGCGCGACGAGCACCTGCGCTCCGCCGACTTCTGGGATGCCGAAAAGAACCCCACCTGGTCGTTCAAGGCCACCTCGGTTGAGGGCGAGGGCGAAGAGTTCGTGCTTAACGGCGACTTCACCGCGAACGGCGTGACCAAGCCCGTATCGCTCGAAGTTGAGGTCGAGGGCGTTGGTGCTGGCCCAGATGGCAAGCAGCGCATCGCGTTCGAGGGCGAGACGGAGATCTCTCGCAAGGACTTCGGTCTGACCTGGAACGTTGCCATGGAGGGTGGCGGACTCCTCGTATCGGACAAGGTTCGCATCAACCTCGACGTTGCTGCGGTTCTGCGCGACTAATTTGCAGAACTAATCTCGCGCTCGTCGCCGCTTAAACAGGCGACGAGCGCTTTTCTTTTGCCCCGAAAGAGCTTCCCGCAAACGCGCCTCATCGACGTGCCACTGGGCGACCCGCTCGCCGTCAACCTCAATCACGGGCACGAACTCACCGTAGGCGAGCTGCAACTCATGGGAGGCATCGACGTCAATAATCGAAAACTCACGCCCCGCCGCGACGCGTTCGAGAACGCGCTGCGCATCGTCGCACAGCGAGCAGCCGGAGCGGGTATAAAAATTGATCTTCATTAGCACGAAGGGCCGGGAATCCCGGCCCTTGCGTCACTTCTTGTTGCGGCGCTGGTGGCGCGTCTTGCGAAGCAGCTTGCGGTGCTTCTTCTTCGACATACGCTTGCGGCGCTTCTTAACTACGGAACCCACTCGAACCTCACAAATTTAATGGGACATTGTTGGGCGCGGACTCACCTGCCCACACACTGGAAAAGAGTCTACTCCCTGAAAGGGCCCGATTCGCCACCGGTTAGCGCGATGGGGGCTGTGACTCTCGTCGCTTCAGGCGCAGCGCCTAGGAGCCGGTGCCGTAGTCGACGTCGATCGCCTCGCCGAGGAGTTTTTCGACCTCGGCATATGGCACGCGGAAGGATTTACCCACGCGAATAGCAGGCAGCTCCCCGGAGTGAACCATGCGGTAAACGGTCATTTTTGACACGCGCGCCATCTCGGCCACCTCAGCCACGGTTAGGAAACGTGGCGCAGGGGGTTGTGCCATTGCATCTCCAATCCGTGCTGTTTCACTATCGGCACACTCTAGCGCCCGCGAACGCGCTTCGGCAAAGTTTCGGGAAAAATGCCCACAATTGTCGCCCGGCTAATCCAAAAACGGGTCGAGGCCGTGCTCAGGGAACGTCGCCCGCCTCGTTGCCATGATGACCTGGTCGATCGGATCGGCGGGGTTGTAGCCGTCCGCGAAATTGGTTTGCCGCGGCGTGTGCTCATCGGTCATCGACGTAGGGACGTCGAACCCCGCCTCGAGCAGCTCTTCTCGCCAGTCATCGGGTAGCGGCGTGCGGGGGTCGACCTCTTGGTCGGAGGCGATCGCGACGAGGTTCGCCCACACCCGCGGCACGGTCGAGGCGATGTCGTAGCCGCCCCCGCCAACCCCGACCCAGCGGCCGTGGGCGTAATCGGCGGCCCACGCGCGGATGAGGCCCGCGGCGATGCGCTGGGCATCGACGGAGACTTCCAGGCGAGTGAGCGGGTCCCGATAGTGGGAATCGCAGCCGTGTTGAGAGATGAGGATCTCCGGGCGGAAGGCCTGCAGCAGCGGTTCGGCCACCGACGCAAGAGCGCGCAGCCACGCGTCATCTTTAGTGCCGGCGGGCAGGGCGATGTTGACGGCCGTGCCGCGCGCGGCGGGCCCGCCGACGTCCTGGGCGAAGCCGGTGCCGGGGAACAGCGACATCCCCGATTCATGGATGGAGATAGTCAGCACCCGGGGGTCATCCCAGAACGCGCGCTCAACGCCATCGCCGTGATGGGCATCGATATCGAGGTACGCCACCCTCCTCGCGCCGTGGTCGAGCAGCCACTGGATCGCGATCGCCGAGTCGTTGTAGACGCAAAAACCCGAGGCTTTGCCGGGCATCGCATGGTGCATGCCCCCAGCGAAGTTTACGGCCCGCTCTACCGACCCATCCCACACGGTGCGCGCGGCGAGCAGCGTGCCTCCGGCGATGCGCGCCGCCGCTTCGTGCATGCCTTCAAAAACCGGATCGTCCTCGGTGCCGAGGCCATACGCGTGGTCAACCTGTTCCAACTGAACCCGCTCAATAAAGTCAGGTGAATGGACCAAGGCGAGCTCCGCCGTCGAAGCAATCGGTGGCTCAGCGAGCTCGAGGCCATCGGTGACTCCAAGGGAGTCGATGAGGCCCTTGGTCAGGCCAAGGCGCACGGGCGCCATCGGATGGGTGGGCCCAAAGTTGTAGCGTAATAGTGCGGGGGTCCACACCATGAGCGTCTTTGCGGGCATATGCTCAACCTATCTAAAATTTCTTCTCGATGTATCCGGGAGGCCGTGTGCGGCGTAGACTGCTCGCTGTGCTGACGCGTCCCCGTGATTGGGTGGACGACATCGCCCGCCGTTCCCCCGCGCGCCTGACGCTCGGGGTGTTCGCCACGGTCATCGCGATCGTGACGGCGCTGCTGCAGCTCCCGATGGCTACCGCCTCCGGTGAGCGCGCCCCGTTCGTTGACTCGCTGTTCACCGCGACCTCGGCCGTGTGTGTGACCGGGCTCGTGACCGTTGACTCGGCCACCTACTGGTCAACGTTCGGGCATGCGGTGATCATGGTCGGGATCATGATCGGTGGCCTCGGGGTGATGACGCTCGCCTCGATCCTCGCCCTCGCGGTCTCCCGGCACATCGGGCTCACCCAGCGCCTGCTCGCGCAGGTCGAAACAAAGACCCAGGCACTCGGTGAGGTCGGTGCGCTCGTGCGCGCGGTCGTCATCACCTCCTTGTCGATCACCGCGTTCCTCTCGCTCATCTTCATCCCGCGCTTCATCACGATGGGTTTTGGGGTGGCCGAATCGCTGTGGCATGGCTGGTTCATGGCCGTCTCCACGTTCAACAACGCCGGCTTCGTGATCCTGCCCGGCGGGATCGGCGGCTCGGCGGGCGATGCGTGGATGAGCTTCCCCATCATCCTTGGCACGTTCATCGGCGCGATCGGCTTCCCCGTGATCCTGTCGATCGCCTCGAAACTGCGCACCCCGCGCCGCTGGAGCCTGCACGCCAAGCTCACCGTGTTCACCTCCCTCGCCCTGTGGATCTTCGGCGCAATCGGCACAGCCGCGCTGGAGTGGGCGAACCCCCGCACCCTGGGCAAGCTCGGGTTCGGGGAGAAGATCGTCGCCGCCCTCACGATGGGCATGACACCCCGCTCCTCGGGCCTCGACCCCGTTGGGGTTCCCGAAATGAACGAATCCACCTGGTTGCTGCAGGACGCTTTGATGTTCGTCGGCGGGGGCTCGGCCTCGACCGCCGGCGGGATCAAGGTGAGCACGTTTGCGATCATGCTGCTTGCGATCATCGCCGAAGCCCGCGGCGATACCGATATCGAAGCGTTTGGACGGCGAGTGGAGCCTTCCGTTGTTCGCCTCGCCATCGCCGTTGGCTTCATTGGCGCAACCATGGTTGGGGCCGCGGCCCTTGCGCTGCTCGTGCTCACCGATCTGCACCTCAACGTTATTCTCCACGAGACGATATCGGCGTTCGCCACGTGTGGGTTATCCACGGGGATAACCTCCGGGCTGCCTCCCGCGGCGAAGTATGTCCTCGTTGCCCTGATGTTTGCCGGTCGTGCCGGTACCATCACCCTCGCTGCGGCGCTTGCTCTGCGCCAACGCCGGCGGATTATCCGCCTCCCGAAAGAAAGGCCGATCATTGGCTAAGAAATCTCCTACCGACCTCGGCCCAGACGCCGCCGTGCTGGTGATCGGCATGGGACGTTTCGGAGCTGCCATCGCGACGACTCTCGATGAGAGCGGCACAGATGTGCTCGCCGTCGAAAAAGATCCTGGGCTCATCCAAACGTGGTCGAGCCGCCTGCCAATCGTCGAGGCCGACACCACCAACCCCGAGGCGCTCGAGCAGCTTGGTGCGCGCGAGTTCCCGATCGCTGTGGTCGGGATCGGGTCGTCGCTGGAGGCGAGCGTGCTCACCACCGGAAACCTCGTTGATATGGGTACGCCGCTCATTTGGGCGAAGGCGATCTCGGCGGAGCATGGGCGCATCTTGAAGCGGATCGGCGCACACCACGTCGTGTATCCGGAGCACGACGCGGGTCAGCGCGTGGCGCACCTCGTGTCTGGGCGGATGCTCGACTTCATTGAGATGGAGGACGATTTCACGATCGTCAAGATGCGCGCCCCTCGGTCAATTCACGGTGCCACGATCGGTGAGTCGCAGATCCGCTCGAAGTACGGCGTGACCGTGCTCGGGATGAAGCGCGTGGGTCAGCCGTTCGTGTACACCACCGATGAGACCCGCATCGAGGCCGGCGACATGCTCATCCTCTCAGGAGACACTACCCATCTTGATGAGTTTGCGCGCCGAGTGTAGCCGAGCGCTCCCACGCCTTGCGGATGCCAGACACGATCCCCTCGCGCACACCGCGCGCTTCGAACTCGGTGATCGCCGCAGCCGTGGTGCCACCTGGGGATGTGACGCGGCGGCGCAGCTCTTTCGCGGGTGGGGCATCGCTCGCCGAGGCCATCGCGGCAGCGCCGGCAACGGTCTGGGTCGCTAGCTGCGCGGCCACCTCGGGGTCGAGCCCCCCGGCGATCCCGGCCTCGATCATCGCCTCGATCAGGTAAAACACGTACGCGGGGCCAGACCCGGACACGGCCGTGACCGTATCTTGGAGATCCTCGGGAACGATCTGCACAGTACCCGTGCCGGAGAGAAGTTCGGCCACGAGATCGAGCTCGCGCTCGGTGGTGCCCTCACCGGGGCTCAACGCACACACACCGCGGCCGATCGTGGCCGGGGTATTCGGCATGACCCGAACAGCGTGAACGTGATCTCCGAGCGTGCTGTGAATCTGCGCCGTCGAAACGCCCGCCGCCACGGACACAACGATCACGCCGGTCTTCAGGTGGTCGCGGATCTGGCCCGCGAGCGCATCAAAATCTTGCGGCTTCACGGCGATCACCACAACGTCGCAGCCACTCACGGCAGCGTCGTTGGTTTCCGCCCACACCACCTGGTGGCGCTGGGCCACTTCGCGGCCGTGCTCGGGCCGCCCATCTGCCACGCGCACGTTGGATCGCCCCACCGCCGCGATCAGCGAGGAGAGGATCGCCTCCCCCATCACGCCAACCCCGATCAGTGAGAGCGTTGGTACCGATTGCTCTAACGTCATGATGCCTCCCGTGCCTTAACGCTACCGCGCCCAGCAGTGGCGGCTACACTCATCTGGGTGATGACCTCAACTCCCACCCCGCTTACCCTCCCCACCGACAACCCCGGCCCGTGGCTCGCTGACCGCACCGCCGCGGCTCTAGCCACCGCGAACGACCTGCTGGAGCAGATCAAAACCACGCGCCCAGCCGCCACCGAGCTGCTCGGCATGTGGAACGACCTGGAGCGCGCCCTGCGCGATGCCGCCATGATCGGCTCCACCTTCACCGAATTGCATTCCGACGAGGCCGCGCGCACCCAAGGTGAAACCACCTTGCAGGAAATCGACCGCCTCACCACGGCGATCTCACTCGATGCCGAGCTTTACGACGTGTTCACGAGTGTTGACGGCGAGGGGCTCGGCGACGAAGCAGCTCGCCTGCTCGCCGACATCCTCCGCGACTTCCGCCGCGCCGGCGTCGACAAGGACCCGGCCACGCGGGCACGGCTGGCGGAGATTTCCGACCGCATGGTCGAGGTCGGGCAAGAATTCGCGCGCAACATCCGCAACGATGTGCGCTCGATCGAGGTGCCACCGAGCGCGCTCGAGGGCATGCCCACCGACTGGATCGAGGCCCACCCACCTGTTGATGGCCTGGTGAAGGTCACGACCGACTATCCCGATGCGATCCCGTTCTTCACCTTCGCCCGCAGCGCCGAGCACCGCCGGGCACTGCGCACCGAGTTCCTCAACCGCGCCTGGCCAGACAACGACTCGGTGCTCCAGGAACTCTTCGCGCTGCGCCGCGAATACTCCGCGCTCGTTGGGTACAAGGACTGGCCCGATTACGATGCCGAAGTCAGGATGATCGGCAGCGGCGATGCGATCCCAGCCTTCATCGACTCCGTAGTCCAGAAGGCTCGGGCAAGCGCCGAACGCGACTACGCGATCCTGCTGGAGCGACTGCGCCAGGACGTGCCGG
>CAYVDF010000019.1:7454-17783 GCA_964450475.1 uncultured Pseudactinotalea sp. | reverse complement strand
TGCGGCGTGGCCACCTCGCTCGGTATCGGCGTCGTCATGGTCAACGTCGGGCTCTCAACAGTGTTCGGGATGCCTGTCGGCACGGGAACCCAGGTCGCGATCGTTGTGGTGGGAGTCGTCGTTGCCACGCTCTCGGCGGTGTCGGGGGTTGACCGCGGAATTAAATTCCTCTCCCTGTTCAACGTGTTCCTCGCGATTGGCCTCACCCTGTGGATCCTCATCACGGGCAAAACCCAGTACCTGCTCGATGGACTCGTGCTCAACATCGGCGACTTCGTCTCGATGTTCCCCGACATGGTGTTGCAGACCTTCGCGTACGAGGACACCGGCACGTGGATGGCCGACTGGACCCTGTTCTTCTGGGCGTGGTGGGTCGCGTGGGCCTCGTTTGTTGGCCTCTTCCTCGCCCGCATTTCGCGCGGGCGCACGATCCGCCAGTTCGTCACCGGAACGCTCATCATCCCGTTCGTGTACATCCTCATGTGGATCTCCATCTACGGAAACGCCGCCCTCGACATCATCTTCGGCGGCGATTCCCAGTTCGGCCACGACACGGTCGCCTCACCCGAAACCGGTTTCTACGAGCTGCTCTCGCGCTACCCAGCGTTTATTTTCATCGCCGGATTAGCGACGTTGACGGCGTTACTCTTCTACGTCACGAGCGCGGACTCCGCAGCACTCGTCATGGCAAACCTCTCCTCCCGCCTGCCAACTCCGCAACACGATGGTCGAGCCGGGCTCCGCGTGTTCTGGGCATTCACCACGGGCGCCCTGACGATCGCCATGCTCGTTGTTGGGGGCATTGGAGCATTGCAAAGTGCCACGGTGATCATGGGCTTGCCGTTCTCGTTCGTCATGATCCTTGTGATGATCAGCCTCTATAAGGCACTTCAGATCGAGGGCAGGCGCTTAGACTCCAGCGAACAGCCCGTTACCGTTCTCCCCGGTGAGGCAGACAGTTGGCAGCACCGCCTCGGTCAAATGCTCACGTTCCCGAACGCCGCCCGCGCGGATGAGTTCGAGCAGCGGGTTCTGCTGCCCACGCTCGATGAGATCATCACCGAATTCGCCGAGAAGGGCGTGCTCGCAACCAGCCGGATCGATCGAAACGAGGACGACGAGAGATTCGTTGAGCTCACGATCGATCCAGAGTCCGAGCACGCGTTCCACTACCAAGTGTTCCGCAAGGAGTCCCTCGTGCCCTCCTTTGGTACCCGGATCCCGCGCAGCCAAGACACGTTCGTGCGAATGGAGGTCTACCTCGACGTGGCCGCGACCCAGGGCTACGACATCATGGGCTACAAGAAGGAGCAGATTATTACAGACGTGCTCGATCAGTACGAGCGCCATCTGCAGTTCCTCCAGATGCAGGAGAACCTGATCGGAGGGAACCGTTCGCAGTAGCGCGTAGTGTGCCCGGGCAAGGCCCGGGCACACGTGTTTTTAGGGGTCGTTCTGCGCCCTAATAAAATATTTTCTCATAGCTAAATCTTGGAATAATTCGCTAGGGTTGAAGATACGACCAATGCGCGGTGCACGTGTTGGCCGCATGTGCGCCATTCTTGGCCACTTTTCCCCGATATATCAATGGAGATCGACGATGGCGACTTGGCTCACAACGCTGCAAACGAACACGCCCCAAGAAGGTTTTGAGCTAGCGATTACGCTCGCCCGCAAGGGTGTGGGGTACACTCAACCTGACCCGGAGATGCGGGAGCAACTGCGGGGTGGTTATGCCACCAACGCAGAGGTCCTTACTGCGGCATCTCACGTGGTTGCGGTGAACTTTCAGACGGTCGCTGCGGCGAACGATTACTGGAAGTAAACCAGCGAATCTCACGAGGCCGAGGGAGTAGGGGGATATCTATCGCTCGGCCTCGTGTCTCATGCTCTTTCGCCCAGAAAACCTGGAAAACGCGAACTGGGTAGCCATGAAGGGCAATCATCCTTCATGGCTACCCAGTAGCACGCCGCCGAGGCGTGGTTGCCGCGGCGGCGGTTTCCCCCTAGTTGGCGCCTGCGAGCACTTCCGCTGGCGCCTGGTCGTCGACGCGTGACTCGGCGTCGACGTCATCCTCGTCACGAGCGAGGATGTCCTTAGCAGGAGAGTTGTAGGTGTCCTCATCGAGGATGCCCTCGCGCTTTGCGACGACGACCGGCACGAGTGCCTGACCAGCAACGTTCGTAGCGGTACGACCCATGTCAAGGATCGGGTCGATCGACAGCAGCAGACCAACGCCGGCGAGCGGCAGCCCGACGGTAGACAGGGTCAGGGTGAGCATGACGATGGCACCGGTGAGACCCGCCGTCGCGGCAGAACCGATAACGGAAACGAACGCGATGAGGAGGTAGTCGGTGATGCCGAGCTGGATGCCGAAGAACTGGGCAACGAAGATCGCGGCGATCGCGGGGTAGATCGCGGCGCACCCGTCCATCTTCGTCGTCGCGCCAAAGGGCACGGCGAAGGAGGCGTAGGAGGAGGGCACACCGAAGTTGCGCTCAACCACGCGCTGGGTCACGGGCAGGGTGCCAAGTGAAGAGCGGGAAACGAACCCAAGTTGGATCGCGGGCCACGCGCCCTTGAAGTACTGGCGAACCGAAAGGCCGTTGAACCTCAGCACCGCGGGGTAGAGCGCGAACACGACGATCGCGAGTCCGACGTAGATCGCGAGGGTGAACGTGCCAAGGGCGGGGATGAGGCCCCAGCCGTACTGTGCGATCGAGTTACCGATGAGGCCAAGGGTGCCGAGTGGGGCGAGGCGGATGATCCACCACAGAACCGTTTGGATAACAGCGAGCGCCGAGGCGTTGAAGTCGAGGAAGGGCTTGGCCTTCGAGCCGGTACGCAGCGCGGCAAGCCCGATGATCAGGGCGATCACGACGATCTGCAGAGCCGCGAACGAGGGGCCGCGCTCAGACACGCTCAGGCCAAGGAAGTTCTGCGGCACGATGCCGGTAATGAAGTCGAGCCACGAACCCGTGCGGCTTGGGGTGAAGTCCTCGATCGGGGCGACCGTGGTGTTGAGCCCGGGCTTGAACAGTACGCCAAGCCCGATGCCCACGGCCACGGACACGAGCGCCGTGATCCCGAACCACAGGAGGGTCTGGCCGGCGAGGCGCGCGGCGTTCGTCACCTTTCCAAGGTTCGCGACCGAGGCGACGATCGCGGTGAAAATGAGCGGGGGAACGATCGTGCGCAGGAGGGTCACGAACGTTGACCCGATCGTCGACAGGGTGGTGGTGAGCCAGTTCGCGCTCTCGTTACCCTCGCCGTCAATCGACGGGCCGATCGTGAGAGCGAGCCAGCCAAGAAGAAGGCCGAAGATGAGGCCGAGAATGATTTGGGTGCCAAACGAGGGCAGTTTTAGGCGCGGTTTTTGCGCAGCAGAAATAGACATGAATTCCTCACGTTGTGGATGGTTTTAGGGGGCGGGGGCGTGCTTAGCGCCAACACAGCGAGGTCGCGCAGCGGCAGTAATCAATCGCGCGGCGCTTCGTGAGGAGAACCTCATATCTTTCAACCATGGTGTGTAGATTACTCGATGCTTCAACTAAATTTTTCGGCGGCCAGAAGTGTTCAGCTGCTGAGACGTGCCCGACATATAATGGAGTGACCCGTCTCCGGCGCCACCGGGGAGATCGCCTAGTTCAGGTCGGCATGCTCGAAGTACGTAATATTCAAAAGTCCTACACCACCGGCGATTTCACCCAAGTCGCGCTCGGTGGTGTGAACCTTGCGTTCCGCAGCAACGAGTTCGTTGCCATCCTCGGGCCCTCGGGTTCAGGAAAGACAACCCTGCTCAACATCGTCGGCGGACTCGATGCGTACGACGACGGCGATTTGCTTATTGACGGCGTCTCGACCACGCGCTTTACCGATCGGGATTGGGATACCTACCGAAATAATCGGATCGGTTTTGTTTTCCAGAGCTACAACCTCATCCCTCATCAAAGCGTGCTCGCCAACGTCGAGCTCGCGCTCACCCTCAGCGGGGTGTCTCGGGGAGAGCGCCGCCGCCGGGCGATGGCCTCCCTTCAGTCGGTGGGCCTAGAGGAACACGCGCACAAGCGGCCAAACCAGCTCTCGGGTGGGCAGATGCAGCGCGTGGCAATCGCCCGCGCGCTCATTAATGACCCGGAAATTCTTCTCGCGGACGAACCCACCGGCGCGCTCGACTCGGCGACGAGCCTGCAGATCATGGCGCTGCTGGAGGAGATCGCGCGCGACCGGCTCGTCATCATGGTCACCCACAACCCCGACCTAGCTGACCGCTACGCGAACCGCATCATCACGCTGAACGATGGGCTCGTCGTCTCGGACACGAACCCGTACGAGGAGCCAGAGGCGACGGGCGCGGCAGGGACGGGCCGGCGCACCCGGATGGGCTCGCTCACGGCGCTCGGGCTGTCGCTGGCGAACCTGCTGACCAAGCGCGGGCGCACGGCGATGACCGCGTTCGCCGGGTCGATCGGGATTATCGGGATCGCGGCGATCCTCGCGCTCGCGAACGGGGTGAACGATTACATCCGCACGGTCGAAGAAGACACGCTCTCGGTGTATCCGCTCTCGATCCAAAGCCAAGGCCTGGATATGGCGATGTTCATCGCCGCGGGCACTGAAATTGCTGAGCAGGCGAGCGCCGCGCACGAGGATGAGCGCGTGCACGAGGTGCAGATTCTTTCGCGCATGATGTCCTCGGTCGGTTCGAATGATCTGGGCTCGCTCAAAGATTATTTTGATGACGGCGCGATCGATGAGTACGTGAGCTCGATTCAGTACACCTACGATATCGACCCGCATATTTATTCAGAAAACCCCGACGGCACGTACGCCCAGGTTCACCCCGACCGGTTCTCGGGCAGTAGCCGCCCGAGCATGGGCTTTGGGCCAAGTGGCTCGGTGTTCAACGAGCTGGTTTCCGACACGAGCGTGGTGGAAACCCAGTACGACGTCGTGCGGGGGCGCTGGCCGCAGGCCGCCGATGAGCTGCTCGTGGTGCTCAGCCCGAACGGCGATATCAACGACTTCACCCTGTACGCGATGGGGCTGCGCGACCGCGCCGAACGCGATGAGCTCATGCGCGTGATGGTCGAAGGTGGCACCCCGCCACCCGTGGGGGATCCGCTGAGCTTCACGCCCGATGAACTCATGGACGTCACGTTCGAACTCGCCCACGCCACGGACTACTACGTGTACGACGAAGACTATGACGTGTGGGTCGATAAACACGCCGATGAGGGATTCGTCGAGAGCCTCCTTGGGAAGACCGAACTGACGATCGTTGGGGTTGTGCAACCAAAGGAGGGGGCAACGGCGAGCGCGTTGAACCCGGGAATTTTCTACACGCCAGCGCTCACGCGCGAGGTCGTCTCCTACGCGCAGGATGCGCCGATTGTTGCGGAGCAGAAGGCCGACCGCGCAATCGACGTGTTCACCGGCCGTCCCTTCACCGAGCGCGGTGCATCGTTCGCGCGCGAGGACTTCGACATGTCGAGCCTCCTGAGCATCGACAGTGAGGCAATCGCCGAGGCGTTCAGCATTGATACCTCGGCGTTCCAACTGCCTAGCCTCAACCTCTCAGGCATGAACCTCTCGATGCCAGAGTTAACGATGCCGGAGATCTCTTTAGACCCATCCGATCTGCCACCGCTCGATATTGAAGCTCTGCTCGGCGGCCTCGACATCGACGTCGAGATCGATGAGGCCGAAGCAACGGCCCTGGTGGAGGAGTTCACGCAAGGATACGTGCAGTTCGCGCTGGCGGAGGGCCACGACCCGGCCGACGTGCAAACCGTGCTCCCGCTGTATGTCGCAACCGAGGAGGCGGCGGCGATTCTCGATCAGGTGACCGAGATGACCGAGCCGCTGCAGGAGCAGGTTCAGACCCAAGTACAGCAAGCACTCGGTGCCTACATGCAAGAGGCGATGAACGCCGTCATGGCAAAGGCCGGGGCGCAAATTGGGGCGTCGATCCAAGGTCAGCTCACGACGGCGCTGACGCGCCAGATGGGATCGATCACGCGCCAGATTGAGGGCGCGATGCAGGCGGCGATGACCGCGCTGCCCGATGCGATGAGCATCGATGAGGAGGCGCTCGCCGCAGCGTTTGAGTTCAATTTGGACGAGGACGAGCTCACCGAGATCATCATGGCGATGGCGCTGGAGGAACAGCGCACCCCCGATGGAAACCTGCGGATGCTCGGGTACGCCGAGTACGACAAGCCCGCCAATATCGACATCTACCCGCTGAATTTTGAGGCGAAGGAGAGCATCATCGGCGTGCTCGATGCGTACAACGAGCGTATGGAAGCGGCTGGCGAGGAGGGCAAGGTCGTGACGTATACCGACCTCGTGGGCACGCTCATGTCGTCGGTGACCGACATCCTCAACGTCATTACTTACGTGCTCGTGGCGTTCGTGGCGATCTCGCTGGTGGTCTCCTCGATCATGATCGGGGTGATCACCTACATCTCCGTGCTCGAGCGGCGTAAGGAGATCGGAATTCTGCGTGCTGTGGGCGCGAGCAAGGGCGACATCCGCCGCGTGTTCAACGCCGAGACTCTCATCATCGGGTTCCTCGCGGGCGTGTTCGGCATCGGCATCACGTTCCTGCTCACCCTGCCCGCGAACGCGATCGTCAACGCGCGGTTCGGGATCGAGAAAGTCGCGATCCTGCCATGGGTCGCGGCCCTCATTCTCGTGGCGATCTCGATGGGGCTGACGTTCATCGCCGGATTGCTGCCCGCCTCGTCTGCGGCGCGTAAGGATCCGGTCGAGGCGCTGCGCTCGGAGTAACCGCTAGGCGGTGGCTGGCCCGCGGTCCGTGAGCTTCTTACGCGACGCCGTGAGCGGCGTGAGAACAACGAGCAGAGCCGACATGATCGCCATCAAGGTGAGCGGCGCCGTCCACGATCCAGTGAACTCAAACAGTGCGCCGACGCTGACGGGCGCGAGGGCGGAGAGGAAATAGCCGAGGGTTTGGGTCATGCCAGCAACGTCGCGCACCATGTTGAGGTTCGGGGAGCGCAGCACGTACAGGCTGACGAGGAGCGCGAAGACCCCGCCTTGGGCGTAGGCGCCGGGAATCATCCACACGAGATAGAACTGCGGGGCGAGCAGGAGGCCGAACGTATAGATGGCGAACATTGCGGTGATGGCGGTGGCGAGAAGTTGGCGGCGGTACACGCGCGTGATGAACAGCGGCACGGTGAGGGTGCCAGCGAGCCCGCCGAATTGGAAGATCGAGGCGGCAACGCCGGCCTGGGCCGTGGTGATGCCCGCGAGATCGGGCAAGATCGTCGGCAGCCAGTGGGTGCTCGCGTAGTACAGCCCGGAGTTGAGCCCGAAAAACACGGCCATGACCCACGCTCCGGGGAGTTTCCATACGCTCGTGGACCCATCGACGTCCGCAAGCCGAGCCTCGGGACCGGTGAAGGCGCTGAACGTCAGCACGGCGATGAGGGTGATGACGCCCCAGAGGGCAAGCGCCCACTGCCAGCCAAACAGCACCCACAGCGGGATCGTGCCGATCGCGGCGAGGGCTGCGCCGCCGGACATTGACGTGGTCGCCGTTGAGAGCACGGGGCCTTGGCGGTGGTAGAAATCGCGGCGAACTACGACGGGCAGGAGCACGTTGCCCGCGGAGATCGCTAGGCCGACGCCGATGGTGGCGAGGAAGAACACGGTGACGCCGGTGAATGGGCGGATCCACACGAACAGGGTGAGCGCGAGGAGGCTCACGATGAGTACGCGGTTCGTGCCGAAACGGCGCGCGAGCCGGGCGATGACGGCGGCGCCAATCCCGAAGCACAGCACTGGCAACGAGGTGAGCAGCCCGGAAGCGCTGGGGGAGAGGTCGTAGGCGTCTTGAATTTCCCCAAGAACGGCAGGGAGGGAGGTGACGGGGGCACGCACCGATATCCCGATAAAGATGATCGCGGCGAGCGCCCCAATCGCGCGCCCGCGCGAGGGGAAGGTCGTGGTCACCGTTTTGCGGCTAGCCACCCGGCGAGCTTTTCTGGCCGGTCGGTGATGACGGCGTCGACACCGACCATCAGGGCGCCCTCCCAAAACTCGGGCTCGTTGAGAGTCCACACGGACACATGCAGGCCGGCGCCGTGCATTTCGTCAACGAAATCGGGGTGGGTCAGCAGGATCTTGCCGTTCGGGTTGACCCCCACGACACCGAGCTCGTAGGCAACATCGACGGCGTCCTCGCGCCACTCATCGATGAGCCATTCGCGAGTGAGATCCGGGGCGATTTCCTTGGCGAGTGCCACGGTATCGACCTCGAAGCTCTGCACAATAAATTTATCGGCGTGCCCCGAGGTCTCGATCGCGCGCAGCACGCGGGTCAGCGGTTCACGCTCCCACACGTCTTTTACTTCGAGCAAGATGTTCGGGGCATCGGGCAGGGAAAGAAACTCCAGCAGCTCCGAGAACAGGGGCACCTTCTCGCCGGAGAAGGAGGGCGAGAACCACGAGCCCGCATCGAGATCCTTGATCGAAGCCGCGGTGAACGAATCGACTCGCCCCGTACCGTCGGTCGTCGCATCCACCGTGTCGTCGTGGATGATTGCGGCGTCACCGTCGGCGAGCACCTGGATGTCGAGCTCGATTGAGTGCACGCCTGTGCGGCGAGCGGCATCGAATGCTGCCATCGTGTTTTGCGGTGCGAGCCAAGAGTTACCCCGGTGGGCGATGATTTTCATGCGGCCTCCTTCATGCGACTACCAATTTATCGCGAAACGTGCCCCCATCTGGCAAGTGTCCACCTAGTGTCAGTGCCTCGCGCTACATTCAACATGTGTCGATTTCCATTCACCTCGCCCCGCACCGCGGCCACCTCGTGGCCTCCCTCGGCGCGGTCATCGGCGAGGCCCGCCTTGGCGTCTTCGACACCGAACTCATTGCCGTGCCCTCCTACGCACTTGGGCAGTGGGCACGCCAACACCTCGCGCACACGATTATCGACCCCAGCGCAGGCGCTCCCGTCGGCATCAGCGCCGGCCTAGAATTCCACGCGCGCGGGGTGCTCGCGACCCTCTTCCTCCCTGCCGCGCCTGGGTGGGAGCCGCACCGACTCGCGTGGGAAATCTTGCAGATTATTGACGGCGAGCGCGCACCGTGGGCGGATCCGTTGCGGGAATATTTTGGCCCGCCTTCTGCGGATGAGTCGGTGCGGCGTTATGCGGGCGCACGGCGCATCTCCCAATTATTTCTCGATTACGCCGGCGAACGCCCCGAGATGCTGCGGGCGTGGGGCCGCGGCGAAAACTCCGTCGACGTGCCCGCTCTTCAACAGTGGCAACCTGAGCTCTACCGGCACCTAGTCGCGGTGCATGGCGAGCCTCCGGCGCTTTTGGCCGCGGAGGCTGCGGCGGAGGCCGAGCGGCGGGGCGTGCGCCGACTCCACGTGTTTGGTTACGCGCATTTTTCGGCCGCTGATCTGGAGTTCTTGCGCGCGGCATCAGACGCGATCGAGGTCCACCTGTGGATTAGTGCAGCAACCGTGAACGTGTTCGAGGAGGCCTTCGCACGCGGCCGCGCGGGTGAGGTTCCAGAGCTGCGGCGAGATTTCCTCGAAGTCGGCGACTGGGGAATGCGCGGCCTAGCGGCCGGCTCGAAGGAGCTCGCCGCAACCCTTGGCCGCGAACTCCCCGGCGCGCACCTCGACGTCACGGGTAACGACGCGCACGAGGTGCCGATTCAGATCCACTCCTGCCATGGGCCAAGCCGCCAGGTCGAAGTCCTGCGCGAGGTGCTGACCGACGCATTCGAAAACGACCCGAGCCTGCAGCCGCGCGACGTGCTCATCCTCTGCCCCGACGTCGAGCAATACGCGCCGCTGTTTTCCGCAACGTTCAACGCAGCCGGCGTCCACCCCGGCGGCAACCTGTGGGTCGAGGTCGCCGGGCGCAACCGCACCATCGTCAACCCCCTGCTCGACCTCGCTAGGGTGCTCGTTCACCTCGTGAGCGCGCGCGTCAGCAGCACCGACCTCGTCGACTTGCTGCACCGCGAGGTCGTTCAGCAGCGCTTTGGCTGGGTGCCCGATCAGATCGAAATGCTCACCGGCTGGATCGCCACATCCGGAATCCGCTGGGGCTTCGACGCCGAACACCGCGCGGCCTACGGTCTACCAACCGACCAAAACACGATCCAATCAGGCATCCAGCGCCTCCTGCTCGGCACCGCGCTCGGGCAAGGCGGGGCGTTCCACGGTATCGCCCCAGCGGCCCCAGTCGGCTCCACCGAGATCGAAACCCTCGGCACATTCGCGGAGTTCCTCGCGCGCCTTCGCGCCGGTATCACGTCGCTCAAAGCCG
>CAYVDF010000019.1:0-7354 GCA_964450475.1 uncultured Pseudactinotalea sp. | reverse complement strand
ACATTCGCGGAGTTCCTCGCGCGCCTTCGCGCCGGTATCACGTCGCTCAAAGCCGCCGATAGCGCCGAGGCCTGGGCTGCCGAGCTTGGAGCACTCATCGACCAGATTGCCATCGGCGAGCCAGCCCACCGAAGCGAGCTCGCGCGCGGACTCGCCCACATTGCCGAAGGTGGCGACTCACCGGTCACCCGCGCTGACGTGGCCGCGCTCATCGAAGAACTTTCCCAGCCCGGTGGCTCGATCGCGTTCCTTCGTGGTGGCATGACGCTCGCGACGCTGACCGCAGAAAACATCGTGCCGCACCGGATTATCGCTCTCGTGGGAATCGATGATGACGCCTTCCCGCGCAAAGACTCACATGACGGCGATTCCCTGCTTCGCGTCGAGCCGCGGGTCGGCGAGCGATCCCGCAGATATGAAGATCAGCAAGCCTTCCTTGACGCCATTGCCGCCGCGAGCGACTCCCTCATCATCACCTACTCGGGGCAAACCCATGATGGCGATGATGACCATCCACCCGCGGCGCCGCTCGCGACGCTGATTAATGACCTCACCCGCGCGAGCACATCCGACGTCGTCACGGCGCACCCGCTGCATTCGTTCGACGCAAAATACTTTGATGGCACCGGGCTCGTGAGCTATGACGCGCGCAGCGCTCGCGCAGCCGAAGCGCGCCGCTCACCACTGCCGCCCCAGCCACTGCTCGATCAGCCCCTGGATACTCCAGAGCCCAAGGACACGGCGCTTGGCGACCTGCGCAGCTTTTTTGACGACCCGGTGAAGTATTTTGTCACCCGGGTCCTCGAGGCGAACCTCGCGATCTCCGAGGACACGCTGGAGGATGAGATCCCTCTCGCGCGAGTAGGACTCGAGTCCTGGGCGATCGGCAACCGGCTCGTGCGCACCAGCGAGGGAGCCGGCTGGGTCGACCTCGATCTTGACACCGAGCGAGCCCGTGGCATGCTTCCCCCAGGGCAACTTGGGGAACACTCCCTTCAGACGATCGCAACGCCCGCTAACGCCGTCATCGAAGAGGCCCGACGTCATGCGCGAGGCCCGGCCGAAACGATCGATATCGACATCGATCTCGACGGGCGCCGAGTGCGCGGCATCGTTTCACAGGTCTACGGCGACACGGTCGTTAACGCCAACTTTTCCAGCCTCAAGGCGGGCCACAAATTTGCTGCATGGCTTAGCCTGCTCGCCCTGTCGGCCTCGCATCCTGGTCGCCCGTGGGCGGCACGGGTCATCGCTCGAGCAAAGGAGGAGGCGGAGGTCTACTGCTTGTCGGCTCCAGAACCTGCGCTAGCGCGAGAGATTCTCGGAGAACTGATTCAGATCTTCGATGCCGGCAACCGGGAGCCACTTCCGATGAGCTCGGGGGTCTCAGAGGCCTGGGCACGCGCGGTGCTCGCAGGAGGCGGGCCACAAGTTGAGGTCGCTCGCGCTGCGGGCACCAACGCGGCGAGCACTCCATGGGAGTCCTCGCACGCCTACCACACGGCCGAACGCGAACAGCCGCACCACAAGATCGCGTGGGGCGAAGAGATCCCGTTCAGCGAACTGCTTGCCATTCCCGCGCCCCCGGATGAGCGGTGGTTCACCGAGCCGAGCCGGTTTGGACAGTTGGCCCTGCGCACGTGGGGGAGGGTGTTCGACTATGAGTGCTGACTCCATGCGCCCATTCAATATTTTCGATCCGCTGCGCAGCGGCAAGATCGTTTTGGAGGCGAGCGCCGGAACGGGGAAGACCTGGACAATCGCGGCGCTCGCGACCCGGCTCATCGCCGAAACCGACACGTCCGTCTCCGAGCTGTTGATCATCACCTTCACTCGCGCCGCCGCCACCGAACTGCGCTCCCGTGTTCGCGCTCGGTTCATCGAGGTCGCCGATGGGCTCGATGCTGCGTCAGGCGAGGGGCGACTCTCCGCGGATGATGATCCGGTCTTGTATTTCTTAGCAACCGGCGGCGCGCCCCAGGATGACCAGAGCCCTGTGTTCCTCGATGCGGAGGTGCTGGCCGAGCGCGCGGCTAAGCTCCGTTTGGCCGCTGCCGAGATCGACACCGCCACGATTGCAACGATTCACTCGTTCTTCCAAACGGCCTTGCAGCGTTTCGGGATTACAGGAGATATCGCCACCGACCGCCCGCTCGTGAACAACGTTGATGACCTCGTCGCAGAAGCGTGGGTTGAAACTTACCTCGAGATCTTCATCGACGCACCCGAACCGGGGTTCACGCACGAATATGCGAAGGACCTCGCGGTCGCCGTCACGAACAACCCCTCGGCGTCGATGTATCCCCCGGAGCGAGCGGGCGAGGCCGCGGAAACCACGGTTCGCAGAGAGTTCGGTCAGAAGGTGCGCGAGCGACTTCGTCGACGCAAGCTCTCGTACGGGGTTGTGGGCTTTAATGACCTGCTGGAGCTCATGGCCGAGATCGTTGACCCCAGCGATCCGGCTAAGGCAGAGCGTGCGAATGCGGCTCGTGAGCTGCTTCGCCAGCAGTGGCGCCACGTGTTCGTCGACGAATTCCAAGACACCGACGACATCCAATGGCGCGTCCTTCGTGCAGTGTTTGCGGGGGAGGGCAACCTCACGCTGATCGGCGATCCTAAGCAGGCGATCTACACGTTCAGGGGCGGGGATCTGCAGACCTATCTCGACGCCACACACACCGCCGACACTCGCGAAACCCTGACGCATAACTACCGTGCAGATCCCAAGCTGTTAGACGCCGTCAACACGCTGCTAGAGGGCGCGGATTTTGGTGACCCACGGATCACCCTGCCGCTCGTGAGCTCGGGCGTCAAAGACCCGCGAGTGGTGCTCCCCGAAGGTGAGGATGACCAACGGTTGCGGTTGAGGGTCGTTGACCGCGACAAGGTGGCGTTGACGAAACAAGGCTACGGGGCGATGGACGATGTGCGTGGGGCGATCGCGAACGATGTTGCCCGAGACATCGCCGAGTTGCTTGCTGGGAGGACCCAGGTGCGCTGGCGCGAGGGCGAGTTCCGCAACGTGCAAGCAGGCGACGTCGCCGTGCTCTGCCACAGCCGCAAAGAGGCCCGGCATATCCAGGGCGTGCTACTGAGGCTCGGGATCAATGCGGTCATCAGCGGAGGTGTGAGTGTATTCGAGGCACCGGCAGTTGATGACTGGCTCATTCTGCTGCGAGCAATGGATCATCTCTCGAACCGGCGCTACCTCGCCGCCGCGGCGCTCGGGCCGTTTTTCGGATACCGGGGGCGTGAGCTGACCGAGGAGCGTGACGCCGTTCTCGAGCACGTGAGTGAAACGCTTCGCGGGTGGTCACGCGCGCTCACGAGCGAGGGGGTGGCATCTGTTTTTGAGCAGGCTCTTGGTGGTGAGAACGAGGGCATGGCCGTGCGTGTGCTCGGGCACGCGGGAGGCGAACGTCTGCTCACCGATCTGCGCCACATCAGCGAGCTCCTCCACGCCGCGCACCCGCGTGCTGGCGCGCACACTCTCTTTGGGTGGCTGCAAAGCGCGCGAGAGAACCCTGATAACGGCGAGCACCCGCGCAGATTAGAGTCAGATGCCTCGGCCGTGCAGATCTCAACGCTGCACGCCGCGAAGGGGCTGGAGTTCCCGTTCGTGTACCTGCCCACGACCCCGACGGAGACAACCACGCTGAGGGGGATCCCGGTGGCGCACATGGACGGTGAGCGCGTCATCGTCATCGAACCTAAGGAGGGCAGGAAGGATTCAGCGGCGCTCACGCAAGCAAAGAAAGAGATGGCTGGGGAACGCTCGCGCCTGCTGTATGTCGGCCTAACGCGGGGGATTGGGCAGGTCACGGCCTACTGGGCTCCGACGATCGGGAGTGCGCAAGCTATTGTTCGGCTGCTCCAGAAGCGCGTGGGGGTACTCAACCAGAAGTCGCCTGCCGTGAAAATCGTTGAGCAGCTGCAGGAGGGACTCGGGCCGAAGGTCCACGTCGAAATCATGACCGACAGCCCCGCCCAGCCGCTCGAGCCAGTGCAGTCTGAGCCGGTTGGGCACGCGAAGGAATGGACCCGCGCCATCGACCGCGCGTGGCGCCGATCCTCCTACACATCTCTCGCAGCGGCTGCCGAACGGTCTGCCGCGTTCGCGGCCATCGAGGATGAGTGGGAGTTCAAGGAAGACCCAGCCAGCCTCGACATCCCCGAGGTTGACGTGCCCGCCGATGAAACAGTTAGTGACGCACCTGCGCCCCTGCCCTCGCCGATGGCCGATCTCCCAGGCGGGGCTCACTTTGGTTCCCTCGTGCACGCCATCCTTGAAACGGTCGACACCCGTGCCGAGGATCTTCCGGCAGAAGTCGACCGCCGCATCCGCGAGGAACTACGACACTGGCCCCAAGATCTAGACGAGGAAGTGCTGCGGGAGGCGATCCTCGCCGTCCTCACGACTCCGCTGCACCCAGCGGTGCCGGACACGCTCACAGACATCGATCCGGCACGCAAGCTCGCAGAGCTCGACTTTGAGATCCCCCTGGATGGCGGGATCCACGCGCGTACCGAGACGCGCCTGTGTCTAGGAGAGATGGCGGAAGTTCTCCGGCGCCACCTCACCGCGGACGATCCGTTGTACTCATACGCCGCCGTGTTGGAGAGCCCGGCATACGACGCGCAGGTGCTGCGCGGGTATCTCACCGGCTCGATCGACCTCGTGTTTGGGCGGGGAGAAAAATATTTTGTCGCCGATTACAAGACAAACTGGCTCGGCCCGTACGGTGAGCCTCTGACGACCGCGACGTACGACCGCGCGCACGTGAACGAAGCGATGGAAGGTTCGTCGTATCCGTTGCAGGCGCTTCTGTACACGGTGGCGTTGCACCGCTACTTGCGCTGGCGCCTGCCCGGGTACGACCCGGCGCACCATCTTGGGGGAGTGCTCTACCTGTACGTGCGGGGGATGGCAGGGCCAGCAACGCCGGTTGTCGATGGCCACTCGAGCGGGATCTTCTACTGGGCACCTCCACCTGCGCTTGTCGTGGAGCTTTCGGATCTACTCGATGGCACGTAAGGAGTGAGCAATGACTGAGCACCTCATCGCTGACGCGAACGACCGCACGATCGCGACATCTGCCACGGGCCTCCTTCGCCGCTTCAACCACGCCGGGGTTATTCTTCCCGCCGATATACACATTGCCCACCATCTCAGCGCCATCATTGACGCGGGCGATGAGCACCTAGAGTTGCTCATCGCACTTACGGTGCGGGCGGTGCGCGCGGGCTCAGCATGCCTCAACCTCGACACCCTCCCCTCAGGCCCGAGTGATCCGCTCACGCGCGAGTGGGACATCGACGCAGATGCATGGCCTGCACGTGATTGGCACAGTTACGCGGCGACCTCCCCGCACGTGCATGGGGAGGATGCGCCGCTCGTTCTTGACGGCAACCGCCTGTATTTGCGTCTGTATTGGGACGAGGAATCCCTTGTCTTGAACGAAATCGCTGCGCGCGTTGACGTCGCGCCGGTTGTCGCAACGAGCGATGTGGAATCCTCGCTAGAAAAATATTTCCCGGGCGAGGACTCCCTCGACCAACGCGCCGCGGCTCGCCTCGCAGCGACTTCGCGCCTAGCGATCATTACCGGCGGGCCTGGGTCGGGCAAGACAACGACAGTCTCTCGCCTCCTCGGCGTCCTTCTCGACGGCGATGCCGATCTACGTATTGGCCTTGCTGCCCCCACGGGTAAAGCCGCGGCGCGGATGGTCGAAGCGATCGCCGAGGCAACGCGCAACCCGACCTTCCCCACGACTCACGCGAAGAAGATCGCGGAGCTTGAAGCCAGCACGATTCACCGGCTTCTCGGATTCTCACCGAATGGGGGCTACCGCCACTCACGTGACAACCCGCTGCCGTTCGATGTCGTCATCATCGACGAAACCTCGATGGTGTCGCTGCCGCTCATGGCACGACTGCTCGAGGCGGTCTCGCATGATACTGCTTTGATCTTCGTCGGGGACCCGCACCAGCTCGCCTCGGTCGAAGTCGGCGCCGTCTTCACCGACCTCGTCGACGGGCTACGCGCCGATGGACCGAGCCCTGTGGCTGAGCTCGCGCGCATCCGCCGGTTTGGAGCAGAGATCGCAGAGCTCGCCGCCGCGACAAACGCGGGTCGAGCGAGCGAGGTGACCACCCTGCTAGCAAGCGCCAAAATAGATCCACCGATCGGATATATCGATTCCGACGAGCTCATCGTAGAAATACTTCCCCTCTTGCGCGAGATACGGGCCGCGGCATCTGCCGGGGACGCAGCCCGAGCTTTGCAGTTGCAAGCATCAGTCCAAGTGCTGTGCGCTCACCGGGACGGACCCTACGGGGCGAACACGTGGAACCAGGCAATCGGCCGCGCTGTGTACGGGGCGAAGGAATTTCATTATTCGCCATGGCACGCCGGGCAACCAATCATGGTCACACGCAACGACTACACGCTCGACCTGTTCAATGGTGATGCCGGTGTTGTCGTGATTCGCGATGAGCGACTAGTGGCTGCCTTTGAGGTTGCGGGCGGGATCCGGTATGTGCCGATGACCCAGCTCGGCGACGTGATCCCCGCGTATGCGGTGACCGTTCACCGCGCACAGGGATCGCAGTTCGATGATGTCTACGTGTTGCTGCCTGAGGAAACCTCACGCATCCTCACCCGCGAACTTTTCTACACCGCGATCACCCGTGCGCGCTCGATGGTACGAGTCGCCGGTGGACCAAGCGTGGTCGAAGCAGCAATCAACCGCCGAGTCGAACGCGCCTCGGGTCTAGGGGTGCGGCTCGTAAACCGCATTTGCTAGCGGCTACTGCTCAGGGAAGCGGGCAGCGAGCCACGCTGTGAGCTGGCGAGCGAAACGTTCACGCGGCTCCGGCGTCGATAACGTCAGGTCGTGGCGGGCGCCATTGATGCGAAGAACAGTGACGTCAGGGCCAAGTTTTCGCGCGCGCTTCCACATTTGCGGCGGGGAGAGCACGACGTCGGTTGTGGCGAGCTCGTGCGGGGTCGGATGCGTGTTGTCACCGCGTGCGCCAGAGGTCGCGACAAGCACGGGCACGGGAATGTTCAGACCCCTAGCAACGGCCCGGTGGCCCTTCAAGACGGTGGCGAGCCAGCCGGCGAAGACGCCAAACCCGTCGAGTGGTTTCCAATCGAGGTTGTAATCCCAGTCCCCGCCCGTTGAGACGTGGATCGAGTGGCCGTAACCCGAGCCGAGCGAGCTGATTGGCATGTGCGGAACGAGGTGACCGAACGTGCGCACTAGCGGGGCGCCGAGGCGGCGAAGTACCCACGGCTCGTTGAGATCGAGCCACGGGCTGTTGAGCACGAGCCCAGAGATTAAGAGCGGGT
>CAYVDF010000018.1:0-18106 GCA_964450475.1 uncultured Pseudactinotalea sp. | reverse complement strand
CCTCATCCACAAACTCGTCACCGCTGGGTGGCGCGACCTGTGGTATTTCATCCCGTTCTGGCTGGTGGTCACCTACCTTCTTCTTCCCCGCATCCACACCGTGCTCTCCCGCGTCTACCTGCCCGACTACTTCATCGGCCGCACCCGCACCCGCGAAGGCGTGCTCGGCGACCCGGTCAACGTCGCACTTCGCGGCACCGCGCTCCAAATCCACACCGCCATGGTTCGCGCCGGCTGGCACCTCGCCGACGAACTCGACATCCGCTCCGGTTGGCGCATCGTCACCCACACCCTGCGGGGCAAAAGCTACCCCGACGCCCCCGTCTCCTCGCTCTACCTCTTCGGCCGCCGCCACGCCTTCACGTATCAACAGGAGGTCGAGGGCAGCCCCGAAAAACGCCACCACGTGCGTTTTTGGCCCACCCCAACCGGATGGTTGCTGCCCGGTGGTACGGACGTCGATTGGCTGGCTGCCGGAACCTACGACCGTTCCGTAGGGCTGTCGTGGTTCACGTTCCAGGTCACCCACCGAATCGCGGCCGATGTTGACACCGAACGCGACCACATCGTCGATACGCTACAAGAGGCAAACCCGAGCATCCGCGTCGAAACCCTGCGGAATTTCTCCACCGGGTATCACCATCGCAACGGTGGAGGTGACCGCATCGAAACCGACGGCGACCTGCCGATCGTCAACCTCTATCACGTCATGCCCGAGCTGGAGATCCTCGATAGGATCCCCTCCTCGGAGCCACCGGCACCCACGGGCGAACGCGTGCCGCTGACCGTCGGCTTCGGCGTGCTTCTCATGGTGCTGCGCGTGGTTCTCGGTGTTATCTCGTTGTCCTCGCTCATGACATTTGGTGCGACGGCGCTCATTTCCTCCCCACTCGTGCAGGGTCCGTTCCACGCTCTTGGGCTCACGTCGGAGGAGTTCCGCATCGGCATCGGGATCGTCATTGGGTTGTTCCTCGCGGTGTACCTCGTGCTTGGATATTTTGTTTATCGCGGCAACGCGACGGCCCGCACGATCACGTTGTTCCTGTCGACCGCATCGGTTGCGATGTGGATCGTCTTCTGGATGGCCGGAAGCGCACAGCGCACCCTTGCTCTCAACCTCTGGGGCGCCGCCGTGGAGATCCTCGTCCTCCTCGCACTGTCATCAGACACGGCGCGGCTGTTTGTGGGCAACCGCCTCGCCACAACTGCGCCGGTTCACGTGGATGAGGATCTGGAGGGGAGCGAGCCCGTGACGTTGGAGGAGATCCTTCTAGAGAATGGCGAATATGCCAGCGGCCACGACGGTGACCGCGCCGAGGGCGAACAGTAGCGGCGCGAACCGAAGGCCCCGTTCAGGTGCGGGCTCTGGCTGAGTCTGGCTCAACGGATCGCGCGGCTCATCGACCTTCGTGGTGTAGGGGCCGCGGAAGTTGGGGGCGCTCGCCCGCAGCGCCTTCGCCGCGTCGTCGCTGAGCGAGATCGGTTCGGCAGCTGCCCCGGCGAATCGGGAAGAATTTTTATCTACCGGCTCCTCCACGACGTCAGCAACGATCACCGTGATGTTGTCCCGCGTGCCGGCCCGAAGCGCGACAGCGATGAGATCTGCGGCGACGGCGTCGCGATCGTCACGGCGGAGGATCTCGGTGATGACCCGCTCGGACACGTAATCCGATAGCCCATCCGAGCACAGGAGCACACGATCGCCCGCGGCCAGGTCGATCTCGATGAGGTCGGGGTCGGCGCCGCCGGCCTGGTCGTCGAGCGACTTCAGCAGCATTGCCCGGTAGGGGTGCGTGCGAATCTGTTCACGGGTGATTCGCCCGAGCTCGACGAGGTGTTGCACGTGGGTGTGATCGGTCGTGACTTGGTGGAGCTCGCTATCGCGGAGCACGTAGATGCGTGAATCCCCGATGTGGCAGGCCTGGAAGGAGTCGCCAAACTTACCCAGTGCGACGATCGTTGTGCCCATCGTGCGAAGGGACTCATCCGCGTTCGACATCGCGTGGAGAATCGTGCGCGTCGTGCGGGCCGATCGCGTCATCGCCAGCGGGGATCCGACGGCGTTTTCGGCGAACGTGTGTACCGCGATCGCCGAGGCTACTTCGCCGGAAGAATGCCCGCCCATCCCGTCAGCGAGGACCAAGAAATCATCGCGCGCATACGCGGAATCCTCGTTATCCTCCCGCACGACACCGACGTCAGAGAGGATCGCGGTGCGAAAGCACAGCGTTGCAGGAGATGGGTCAGTTGGCACGCCTACACTCTAATCTCTTAGCGGAGTTCCTACGAATTGGATCTAGTACATAATCGGGTTAAATGTGGCCGCGTTTTTGCAGCCAGCGCCACGCGACCCAGCCGACGGGAACCCGAGCCCAGAAGGTCAACAATCGGAAAATCACCGAGATCGACAGCGCGGCGGCGGTGCCGACCCCAACGGCACGCAGACCCGTGGAGAGCGCACCCTCAACTGCACCGATACCACCGGGGGTCGGGGCAGCCGCACCGATCGTGTTACCGGTGAGGTAGACGATCGCGATCGTCGAGATCGAGAGGTTAAAGCCGAAGGCTTTGGCGGTGAGACCGAAAGCGAGGAGGTAGCCGATCGTCACGAGCAAGTTGCCGGCGACCCCGATCGCGAGGCGCCGGGGCTGGCTCACGACCCAGATGACGCGTGGCCACACCTGGGCAAGGAGGGGACCGATCCGGTTGCCCAGCCAGCGGCGTACCTTCGGGATCAACACGGTCACGCCCACCCCGGTAGCGACCGCTCCGATAACGACAAGGATCGTGCCGGAGGGCAGGGTGTTGAGCGCCCCCGAGCGCCCGGTGGCGATCGCGATGATGAGCAGTAGCACGACGGTGGTGACGAACTGGGCGACCTGCAGGAGCGCAACGGTGGCGACAGCCATTGGGGTATCGACCCGCTGGCGCTGAAGGTAGCGCAGGTTGAACGCGGCCGGGCCCACCCCGGCGGGAACGATGAGCGAAATAACCGAGGAGGCAACTTGCACCGCCGTCGTGCGCCACAGCCGCAAGCGCACGGGCGAGAACGCCCCAAGAGCGAGGGCGGCCCCAACGAAGGTCAGCCAACTCGACGCAAAGGCAACGAGCAGCCAGGTGGGGCTCGCGCTGGCGATCATCGCGACGATCTCGGAGAAGTTCAGGGTGGTGAGCAGCACCCAAGCTGCGATGAGAGCGACGAGGGTCGTGATCACCGTCCGAGCGGAAAAGCGGGTGAGCCGGATGGGCTCGATGATCTCCGGGCCTTCCTCGATGTACTCAGCCAGGCGAACCCTCAGGTCGCGCAGCACCTGGCGCTGCCCGCGGGCAAGCAATTGCACATCCGGCGGGAGCACGACACGTTGGACGAGGGCGGGCAGGGTGGCGAGCTCCTCGTCGGTGAGAACTTCGCTCGCCGCCGCAACGGTTTTATCGACTCCAACGAGTAGGGAGAAGAGCGCGAGGAGTTGGAAGACGTCGATGCGTTGAGTGAGCAACGACGACGCGATCTCACCTTGTTGCCACTCCGATAGCCACACCTTCGTGCCCTCAGAGACGAGCACCGTTTCGCCGGTGAGGTTGCGGTGGGAGAGCCCAGCGGCGTGGGCTTTGCGTAGTTCGGTGAACGCCGCGACGATCACCTCATCGGTGATCTCGCGATCGGGGAGGTTCGCGAGGGCAGTGGCGCCGTCGATGTGTTCACCAAGGAGCACGATCGAACCCGGCCCCTCCGCCACGCCGTGCAGCTGCGGGGTGTTGACCCCGGCCTCGCGGGCGGAGTACGTCATGAGGGCAGCGCGTTCAGCAGCCTGGCGCAGGTTCCTTGCGGAGCGACGCCCCACCCCGCGCAGGCGAATCGCGGTCCACACCTGCGACAGCAGCCCGATGACTTGGCGGTCCTCATCGAGCACGATCGCATCGAGTCGCTGGCCATCGGTGGTTTGCACCGCATAGACCCGGTTCCAGCCCTCGCGCTCGACGGCGACGGTGGCCGGGACCGTGGCCGCAGCCACGACCTCCTCCACCGGGGCCTCCGCCTGGCTCGGAAGGTCGAGATCCAGCTCCTCCTGCTCGTCTTCTTCTGCCAGCCACGGCACAGCCCCAGTGCGAGAGATCGTGATTTGCTCATCGGCAAGGCGGGGAAAGTCCCCGATCCGCACGATCGAGGCGGGCACGGCTCCGGCTCGGGTGATTGCTGAAACGAGCTCCGCGCCATGGGTGCGCTCGGCCACCATGCCCATGATGTAGCGAGTCGCGAGCCCCACCGCGCGCCCGAGCAACACGGTGATGATTGAGCCGTTGATCGTGCCATCCCCGGTGATGATCGCGACGGCGAGCGCGAACCACAGCAGCGTCCACGAGATGCTGACGGCGCGGTTGGCCGAGCGCGTCGACGTCACCGTCAGCAGCGCCGCGAGTGCCGTGACGACGGGGATCACCGAGATGAGCAGCTCGCCCTCACGCCAAATCTGCAGGGCCTGGAGCATGCGGGTGGTGGCAAAGTTCTCGAGCAACAGGGTGCCGCCCCACGCAAGGATGTAGGCCACGACCGCTGCGGTCACCGCGCCGATAACCTCGGGGAATTTGCGCCGCACGATCCGCTCGGTCAGCACGATGGCGGGCAAAACGATGACGAGCAACCCCTCGATCACCGACACCGGCACGAGTACAACGGAGCGGACGATGGAAGACAAGGCCGACTGCACGTCGTCCGTAACGCCGGTGGTTGTACCGCGGGCATACACGGTGAGCGTGAGCACGAGGGCGATCCCGGCAAGTGAGAGGATCATGCCCATGAAGTCGACGGGGCGGCGCACGCGGGTGCGGGGGACGTCAACGATCCGCACGGTGCGCACTGGGGTTTGGGACGACCTCATTCGACTAGTTTATGTCTCGTTAAGTAATTCCTAGCGAGGCTAGCCACGCCTCGGGCAGATAGGCATAACCAACGAACGCGACGATGTCGATGAGGGCGTGGGCGATGATGAGTGGCCACAGCCGGCGGGTGCGCAGGTAGAACACCATGAACACGATGCCCATGAGGAAGTTGCCGACGAACCCGGCCCAGCCTTGGTACAGGTGGTAGCTCGCGCGGATCGTGGCAGACAGCAGCACGATGCCGACCGGGCCCCACGCGAGCCGGTCGAGGCGTTCGCGTAGGTAACCGACGACGAGGATCTCCTCCAAGAGGCCATTTTTCAGCGAGGACAGGATGAGCACGGGGATCGTCCACCACAAGATCTTCAGCCCCGAAGTCGACACCTGCAGGCTCACGCCCATCGCCCGCCCGGCCAGATACACGCCGAGCCCGGGGATGCCGATCGCGGCGCCAAGGGCGAGTGACCACCCAAGGTCGCGAAGTTTGCGGCTCCCATCAAGCCCAAGGTGCCGCAAAACGGGGGTGCGGTCGGCGGAAATCAGATACAGCGCGAGTAGCACAGGCACGAGCGCACTCGCGATCCCGAGCAGTTGGTAGGTCAGGTCAAACCACTCGCGGGAACTGAGGGAGGGGTTGAGCGTGGTTTTCTGCGCGCTGATCGGCCCACGCGAGTACGCATCGATGAGGTTGACGATCGAATACACCGCCGAGCGCCCAAGGCTCAGGCCCATGATGAGCCAGATTTCCCACGCGAGGCGGCGGCGCTCGCGGGTGGTCGGCTGTACCTGTTCCATGATGCGGTTATACCTCACTGGCAACGTTTGGATTACAAAAGCGCGCGGAGGATTACGATTCGGTCGCGGCCGGCTTTTTCGCGCGCGCCCTTGGTTAACGTTAATCACCATGAGATGGTGGCGTGCTACAGGGCTCGCGCTCGCAGTTGGCATGGCCACGAGCGTGGGCGTGCTGGCCATGCCAGCCGCCGCCTGCGCCTGCGGGGCGTTTCTCCTGCCTGAAGTCGAAACCGTCGACGTCGCTAGCGAACACGCGATCATCTCCTGGGACGGCTCCGAAGAACGCATCTTGCTGACAATGGACGTCAATTCCTCCAGCCCCGACGCCGCCCTCCTCATTCCCACGCCCTCACCCGCGACCGTGACCGTCGCCGACGCCGGCGCCTTCACCGAACTCGCCCGCTACACCGCCCCGCGCGTCGAGCGCGTTGACCTGTGGTGGCCCGAGTGGCTCACCCGCACTGATCTTTCACATGAGCGTGTGGACGACGCAGCTCCCGTTCCGCAAGCCGCTCCCCTTGGTGATATCTCGGCCGAGGTGATCGAATCTGCCGATGCCGATGGCTTGCAGGAGTGGCTGCAGCGCCACGAACTCGAACTCCGCGACCGCGTCGCGAGCGCCCTCGTACCCTATATCCAGCAGGGCTGGTACTTCACGCTCATCAATCTCGATACCGAGTCACTGAAGGGTCGCCTCCAACCCCTCGACATCCGTTTTGAGACCAACCAAGTCGTGTACCCGATGCGCCTGAGCGTGGCTGGGGGCCCGCTCGATGTGGAGACGTACGTGTTCTCTGAGCACCGGATGGAGCGCACCGACTCGATGGGCGGCGCCTTGCGCTTTGCTGGGCCCGTGTCACAAACGGACTTCTCAAACCAAACCCTCGTTGACCTCGCACGCGTTCACCCGTTCATGACGGTGTGGCGCCAGAGTTTCACCGATCCGCGCACTCAGATTGACAGCGACATGGTGTTCGCCGCGGCCTCCACCGATGCCACGTTCCACGAGACCGAACTCGAGGTTATCCGCCACGAAATCTTCGGCATGCCTGCCGGCCCGATCCTCGCCTTCGCTGGGTTCTTCGCCCTTGGCGCGTTCGGCGCGACCGTGTCGATCATGCAACGCCACAAGCGGCGCCGCCGTTACTCCAGGTGAGCCACGAGGCTCGCCGAGATGCCCGTGTACGTCGCGGGAGTCAGTTCGAGGAGGCGAGCTTCGACGTCGTCAGGCAAACCGAGCGAACCGATGAACTCTCGCATGGCCGGGCCATCGACTTTCTGCCCGCGGGTGAGTTCTTTCAGGCGCTCGTACGGGTCTTCCATGCCGGTGGCGCCGGCGATCCCGGCGGCGCGCATCGCCGACTGCACGGCTTCCCCGAGCACTTCCCAGTTCGCGTCGAGGTCAGCGGCCATGACTCCGGCATCTACGTCGAGGCCCTCCAGCCCGCGCGTGACGTTGTCGATCGCGAGCATCGAGTGCCCCATTGCCACGCCAATGTTGCGCTGGCTCGTGGAGTCGGTGAGATCGCGCTGCAGGCGCGAGGTTACGAGCGTCGCGGCGAGGGTGTCGAGCAGCGCGTTGGAGATCTCTAGGTTTGCTTCGGCGTTCTCAAAGCGGATCGGGTTGACCTTGTGCGGCATCGTCGAGGAGCCGGTCGAGCCCTGTGCCGACAGACGCTGGCGGAAGTAGCCAAGCGAGATATACGTCCACACGTCGGTGGCGAAGTTGTGCAGGATCCGGTTGAAGCGGGCGATGTCCGAATACAGTTCGGCCTGCCAGTCGTGCGATTCGATCTGGGTCGTCAGCGGGTTCCACGTGAGCCCTAGGTTGGTGACGAAACTTTCCGCAACCTCCTGCCAGTCGGCATCCGGCACCGAGATGGCGTGCGCCGCGTACACGCCCGTGGCGCCGTTGATCTTGCCGAGGTACTCCGTGTTTTCGATGCGGCGCAGTTGGCGGCGCAGGCGGTGCACGGTGACGGCGAGTTCCTTCCCAAGCGTCACCGGCGTCGCAGCCTGGCCGTGTGTGCGCGCGAGCATTGGCACCTCGGCATTATCGAGCGCCATCTGCTTGATCGCATCGACCATCGCGATCGCCGCAGGCAGCCACTCCTCACGTACCGCCGCTGAAATCGTCAGCGCGTACGACAGATTGTTGATGTCCTCAGATGTGCAGAAAATATGCACGATCTCGGTGACATCCGGCAGCACCGTGCCCTCACCGAGCGTCTCCGGGGCGGCGTCGAGGCGGCGCTTCAAGAAATATTCCACGGCCTTGACGTCGTGGCGCGTCTCTGCTTCGATCTCCGCCATTTCCGCGATCTCGTCTGCGCCAAACGTTGTGACGACGTCACGCAGGTACGCGATATCGGCCTCCGATAGTTCGGGGGCACCGGGCAGCACCCCGCTGGTGGTCAAGTGGATGAGCCACTCGACCTCCACTTCTAGGCGGGCGCGGTTGAGCGCGGCTTCCGACAGGTAGTTGACGAGCGGCGCCGCCGCAGAGCGGTAGCGACCGTCGAGGGGGCCAAGGGGGATGGATGGGGAAATCGAGGCAAAGTCCACACGGCTCATGCCTCTAGTCTGCCAGCGTTCGCGAGGCCTATGCACGCTCGGCGAGTTGCTCGCGCACGAACTCCACGATCCCGGGCGTTGCCGCCTCGATATTTTCGTAGGTGATCTCAAAGTCGCGCGCATCGCCGTAATACGGATCGTTGACGTCGAGGTCCCCGTCTGCGAGCGCCTCGGGATCGAAGCTGCGCAGCAGGCGAATCTTCGCACGGTCGCTCTCGGTTCGCGCAAGTCGATTGAGCGTGCGTACGTGCGAGTCGTCGAGGGCGAGAACGAGATCCACCGCCCCAAAGTCACGAGGCGTGAACTGCTGCGCGCTGTGCCCAGACAGGTCGAGCCCGTGGCGCGCGATGATCTCTTCCGCACGGTGATCGGCACCGCTACCAACGTGCCAATCCCCAGTGCCGGCAGAGATGACCCGCACTCCCTCGACTCCGGCGCGATCGAGCGCATCCTGGAGCATGACCTCGCCCATGGGCGAGCGGCAAATGTTTCCAGTGCACACAACACTGATGGTGTAGGGCGTACTCATGGCTCTATTATCCCGCGAGTCCGCCCCGCCACGTTTTCCACATGTGCAGGTGCGGCCACAGGCCAGGGCACGGCGGCGGGCATCCGGTGTGCTCGGCCGTAGATTCGGAGGCGTATGAGGCATGGGAGGTTCGGGGATGTCGACGGCGGCTCAATCGGTGGCACGCATACGTGATGAACTGCACGAGGCGACGTTTGGGGTTCGGCTAGCCCTGCCGCTGACCTGGCACGGGGAGGCAGCGGCACGTTTTGGCGAGCAGGTGGAGGAGGTGCTCGCCGACGTTGCGCTCGCGGTTGAAAGCCTCACGATGAGCATCCCCCTCATCTACGCGCATGAAGAGCGCATGCGGATCCTGCGCCAAGCGATGGGCGGTGGGTAGGTGGGCACGGCACCCGCCTACGGCGAGATCACCGTCTTGGCCGAATCCTGCCGCGCTTTCGCCGTTGATTCAGATGAGATGCGAACGGGCAGTGATAAGTTGCGCCGCAGTGCCGACCGCTTCGCCCGAGCACTGGGTAACCTCATCGCGATCGATGCCCACCTGGCTTCCGCGGGCTTGGTGCCAGGGGGCATGTTCAGCGTGATCTCCGCACGCACCTCACTCGCGGTAGGTATCGGGCATGTGCGCCGCATTGCGGACCAGCTCGAGGTGCTGAGCTCGGCACTCGCGTTAGCGGCCGCCCAGTACGAGGAGCGTGAAACCCTTGCGCAGTCACTCTTTGGCGAGCAGAACTCGGTACGTGCCGCCTGGAGAGAACTCTACGGATCGGGCTGGGATGCGTTGTTGTGGGCGAGCCCGATTCGCCTCGCAAGCGCACCCATGGGGCGCTTCTATGCCGCTGCTGCACAGCGCGTGCGCCGGAGTCTTCACCCCGCGCAGCGGTGGGCCACCGGATCACCGTACTTTTTTGCTCAGGTGATCGGCAGCGAGGCGCTTGTGCGGTACAACGAGATCGCCTGGCTTGGCCCGACGGGGTGGGTCTCCTTCGCCCGCGACGCCGCGACGGCCGCCTGGCTCACGCCCAAAGCGCTGGAGCCCGTGCGGGATCTCTCAGCGCCAGGGCTAGGCCGCGAGGAGGCCGCGCAATTTGCGCGGAGCCTCTCAGGCGTGGTCGCACCCGGCGGGGATGTCGGTGATGCCGCGGCGGTCGCCTCCGCCGTGGTGGCCGATACCCATGCCCTCCTTGGGCACCGCCATATCGCCATGACCTCGCTCCCAAAGCGCCCCGGCGATGTCGAACCAGACCGGCGCCCCGTGCGGAGTTTTGAAGATTCCCTCGCCGTGATGGCCGAGCTCGACCCCGAGCAGGGCGCCACGTACGGCGAACTTCGCATCGACCGAACGACCTCGGCCGAAGGCGAGCACTCGTGGCAGGTGTTCATCCCAGGCGGGCAGGGCTTCAATCCAACGAACGTGCACTCCCTGATTCACTCTGTGCGTGCGGTCGAGGGTCAGATGACACCGTCAGTGGCGATGGTCGCCAGTGCGTTGCGCGAGGTCGGAGCCGTCAAAGGAGAGCCGATCGTGATCACCGGCCATTCCCACGGCGGGATCACCGGGAGCATGTTCGCAAACAACCCGCGGATGCGGGCGGAATTCGACGTTGCGCTCGTCATCACTGCAGGCAGCCCGATCGACCGGCACACCATCCGCGCAGACACGCACGTTCTGGCGTTCGAGCACACCGAGGATCCCATCCCCGGTGCCGACGGCGTCAATCGGCTATCGAAGCCCGGCCTCACCCGAGTCGAGCGCACCCTCGCGGACTCCGCCGATCCGCTCATCAGCGGCGGGCAGGGGATCCACCACATCCACGATTACCCCAACTACGTTGATAGCGCGCGCATTGCGGATGGGCACCCCGATCTTGCCCACGTGCGCGGGATTCTAGAGGGGGTGATTCCGGAAGGGGAGGTGGAAACGTTCCGTTTCCGCGCAGAGATTACGCGGTGACCTAGCGGCGGCGAAGTGCCCCGCGCTTGTTCCCAAGAACGGCACTCACGAGAGTCGCAATGAGGGAGATGATGATCGAGGCGAGAACCGCCGTCCCAAATCCATCAATGTGCAGGCCGAAGCTGAAGAAGTCGGTGATCCACGACGTCAGCATGAGCATGAGCGCATTGACGACGAGGAAGAACAGCCCCAGCGTGATGATGTACAGCGGGAAGGTGAGCACCTTGACGATCGGGCGGACGACCATGTTGACCAACGAGAACACGGCCGCGATGACGAGCACGACTAGTAGGGTGTTCTGCCAGGTGCCGTCCGTCGTCAATTCGAGCCCCCTAAGCAACTGGGAGGCGAGCCAAATACCGACGGCGTTTGCGATGACCTGGATCAAGAATTGCATGTATCTATCTTGACATGCCTCCTCCTTTTGCGACACGGCATCGGGCATTATGGGGAAATGACGTCTACGCACTCTTCTCGTTTTACGTTCCGTTCTGCCATTGAAACTCTGCCCGTATACGTGCCTGGGGCAGGCGGTGCGGATCCGAAGATTTTCAAGCTTTCCTCCAACGAAGTACCGAATCCGCCGGCCCCGGCAGTCGCCGCGGCAATCACGGGCGCGAGTGGGGTGACGAACCGCTATCCAGAGATGTATGCGGACTCCTTCTGCGAGGCGCTTGCGGGCGAACTTGGTGTTGAGGTCGGCAACGTCTTGGCCGGGAACGGTTCGGTTGCCGTGCTCGAGCTCGTGCTGCGCGCGGCGTGCAACCCCGGGGATGAGGTTGTGTACTCCTGGCGGTCGTTCGAGGCGTACCCGATTCTCGCTCAGGCCGCAGGCGCGACCTCGGTGCAGGTGCCAAACACCCCGGATGGGTCGCATGACTTTGAGGCGATGCTGGCGGCGATCACGCCGTCGACGAAGGTTGTCATGGTGTGCACGCCGAACAACCCGACCGGGCAGGCGGCAACCCACTCGCAGGTGCGCGACTTTATCGAAGCAGTGCCCGCGCACGTGCTTATCGTGCTCGATGAGGCCTACGTCCACTTCGACCGCACTACTGACAAGGTTCGCGGACTAGAGCTCCTGCGCGCCGGTGGGCAGTGGCGAGAGAACCTCGTTGTGCTGCGGACGTTCTCGAAGGCGTACGGCCTTGCGGGGATCCGCCTGGGCTACGCAATCGGTTCGGCCGATCTCCTAGCTCCGCTTCGCAGCGCCTCGACCCCGTTCGGTGTGAACGTCGCGGCGATTCAGGCCGGCATCGCTGCGGTGGGAAGTGAGGAGTACACATCCGAGGTGGTGGAGCAGGTCATCGCTGAACGCACCCGTGTCGTTGACGCCTTGCGCGAGCAGGGCTGGGATGTGGGCGAGCCGCAAGGAAACTTCTACTGGCTCCCCATCGGAGCAGACTCCACAGAGTTCGCGCGTGAGGCACTTCAGAGTGGCTTCACCGTGCGCCCATTCCCCGAAGGAGTGCGCGTAACGATCGGGGAACCTGAGGCAAACGACCTCGCTCTGGCGCTCGCGAAGCGTTGGATCGATCAGCGGGTGGGCTAAGTAACACTATCCAAAAGGTACAACCGCCGCGGCTCGCAGGGTGAGATTCGCCGTCTAAAAATAATTGTATATCCGCTAAATCATGCGGAAAATACGGGTCAACGGTCTTTCGCAATGCGCGCCGTCTTAGATATGCTTTGTAGACCAAGCACAAAAAGGGGAGCGAAGAGCTTCGGTTTCCTACTGACCTAAGTTACGCTTCCGTAGCCTACGCTGGCGTAGGTTGCATTTGTCGAGTGCGCCGTCTTCTACAGAGGAGTTTGTGCCATGATTATCGACGCCGATCGGGTAGCCCCAACGCAGGGCCTAGCCGACGAGTCGTTTGTGCAGCTGCTGACCCCTACAGGGGAGAGAGTTGCACACGAACACTATGATCCGCTCGTTGCTGATCTCGACCGAGAAAAGCTCGAGCAGTTCTACCAAGACATGGTCTTGGTGCGGCGATTTGATCGCGAAGCCACCGCATTGCAACGTCACGGTGAGCTGGGGCTGTGGCCGCCAAGTTTTGGGCAAGAAGCGATCCAAGTCGGGTCCGGCCATGCCCTACGCCCCCGAGATTTCGCGTTTCCTTCCTACCGCGAACACGGAGTCGCCCTCGCGCGGGGCCTCTATCTACCAAAGCTCCTGCGGCTGTTCCGCGGAGTCGAACACGGCGGGTATAGCCCGTTCGAGGTTAATTTTGCGAACGTTTCGATCGTTATCGGTTCGCACCCGCTACATGCCGTCGGATACGCCATGGGGATTCAACGTGACGGCGACGTCGGCACCGGCGATCCCGCTCGCGATCGCGCCTCGATTGCCTACTTCGGCGACGGTTCCACATCGCAAGGCGACGTGAACGAGGCGCTCGTGTTTGCGGCGTCCAATAATGCACCCGTTGTGTTCGTTGTTCAGAACAACCAGTGGGCGATTTCGGTGCCCGTGTCGACCCAATCGCGCGTGCCGCTCGCTGAGCGCGGGAAGGGTTTTGGGATCCCGATCGTGCGCGTTGATGGTAACGACCTGCTCGCCTCGTACGCCGTTGCGCGGGAGGCGCTGCACCGGGCCCGTTCCGGGGGCGGGCCGACCTACATTGAGGCCGTGACGTACCGCCGCGGCGCTCACACCACCTCTGATGATCCGACGAAATACCGCACCGCTGCCGAGGAGGAAAGCTGGGAGGACCGCGATCCGATCGACCGCGTCGCGACCTACCTGCGATCGCTTGGCACGCCGTCAGAATTCTTCACTGAACTCGAGGCCAAGGCCGATGCCTTTGGTGCGGAAATTCGCGAGTACTGCCGAAGCCTGGAGGCGCCGGCACCTGAGTCGATGTTCGACCACGTGTACGCGAGCCCCCATTCGCAGGTTGAGTACGAACGTGAATGGTTTACCCACTACCAGTCCGGATTTGAGGTGCAGGAATGACGACAACTCTTGAAACTTTGCCGTTTGGCCGCGCCATTAACGCCGGCCTGCGCCGCGCGATGGAGCGCGACCCTAAGGTTCTGCTCATGGGTGAAGATATCGCCCAGCTCGGTGGGGTCTTCCGAATCACCGAGGGCCTGCTCGATACGTTCGGTTCCGACCGCGTTGTTGATACCCCGCTCGCAGAGTCGGGGATCATCGGCACCGCGATCGGCATGACGTATGCGGGCTACCGGCCCGTGTGCGAGATCCAGTTTGATGGGTTTATTTTCCCAGCGTACGACCAGATCACGACCCAGCTTGCGAAGCTTTCGTACCGTACCGCGGGCGCGCATAACGCTCCCGTTGTGATTCGGGTGCCGTATGGCGGTGGCATTGGCGCAATTGAGCACCACAGTGAATCGCCTGAGGCGCTGTTCGCTCACGTGCCGGGGCTGCGCGTGATTTCGCCATCGAACCCGGCGGATGCCTACGTGATGATCCAGCAGGCGATCGCATCACCGGATCCGGTGCTCTACTTCGAGCCGAAGGCCCGCTATTGGGACCGCGGCGAGGTTGCCACGGGCACCTCGGATGCTGATCTTGGGATTGAGAACGGCGTGCTCAGTGCTCAGGGCAATGCCCAGATGCAGTCCGCGGCAGTGCTTCGTGAAGGAACCGACGTGACCGTCGTTGCGTACGGCCCAACCGTACGTACCGCGATGATGGCGGGCAATGTTGCAGGGGAGGACGGCCTCGAGCTCGAGGTGATCGACCTGCGCTCGCTCTCGCCGATCGACTTCGGCGTGATCACCTCCTCGGTGCGCAAGACTGGCCGCCTCGTGGTGATTCATGAGGCCCCTTCGTTCCTTGGGATCGGCGCGGAGATCGCGGCTCGGGTGACGGAGGAGTGCTTCTACTACTTGGAGGCACCCGTGAAACGCGTTGGCGGTTTCCACACCCCGTATCCGGTGTCGAAGATTGAAGACGACTACCTGCCCAACCTCGATCGGCTGATGTTCGCGATCGAAGAATCCCTCGCGTACTAGGAGCGACTCATGCCGAAATTTATTCAATTTCCGCTGCCCGACGTCGGCGAGGGACTGACCGAAGCCGACATCGTTGAGTGGAAGGTCGCGGTCGGGGACGCAATCGAGGTCAACGACGTGATCGTTGAGATCGAAACCGCCAAATCGCTCGTAGAGCTACCTAGCCCCTATGCCGGGGTTGTCGCCGAACTGCTGGCCAAGCCTGGCGACACGATCGATGTGGGCACGCCGATCATTACGATTGATGTCGATCCGCACGGTGATTCTGCTCCGGATGATGCGCCTGCCGTGGAGGACGCCCCTGCCGAAGAGGCTCCGGGTGAGGAGACCAGCGGCGGCGTGCTCGTTGGTTACGGCACAAAGGTGCCCCAGGCCTCGCGCCGCCCGCGTAGGGAAACGGCCGAGCGTCCCACGCGCGCCGCGACCGAGGGCCGAGTTCTCGCTAAGCCGCCCGTGCGTAAACTCGCGAAGGATCTTGGCGTCGACTTGGCCCGCGTCCCAGGCACCGGCCCTGGCGGAATCATTACTCGCGCCGATGTGCAGGATGCCGCCGATGGTGCGAATGTCGAGAAGCTCGTTGTGCACCCCGGCGACGATCGCCCCTGGCTCGATGGCGGAACGGTCTCAGCCGATGGGCGCCGAACCCGGGTACCCGTGCGTTCGGTGCGCCGCCGCACAGCCGAAGCCATGGTCGCCAGCGCCTTCACCGCGCCGCACGTCACATGTTTCCACACGATCGACGTCACGCGCACGATGAAGCTTGTGGAATCCCTCCGCGAGGACCCCGAGTTCAGCGACGTGCGCGTCACCCCGCTGCTCATCGCAGCCAAGGCGCTCATCCTCGCGATTCGCCGCCACCCGCAAATCAGTGCATCGTGGGACGACGACGCCCAGGAAATCATCTACAAGCACTACATCAACCTCGGCATCGCCGCCGCCACGGATCGCGGGCTCGTCGTGCCGAATATTAAAGATGCGCACCGGATGAACCTGCGTCAACTCGCCGACGGCATCGCCGACCTTACCCGCACCGCCCGCGCCGGCCGCACGCCGGTCGCCGACATGCAGGATGGCACGGTCACGATCACCAACGTCGGCGTCTTCGGCATCGACACCGGCACGCCCATCCTCAACCCCGGCGAATCCGCGATCCTCGCCCTCGGCGCGATCCGCGAGCAACCGTGGGTTCACAAGGGCAAGGTCAAGCCGCGCTGGGTCATGCAACTCGCATTGAGTTTCGATCACCGTCTTGTTGACGGCGAGTTGGGGGCTCGCGTATTAGCTGACGTCGCCGCCATCCTCGAGCACCCATCGCGCGCTCTCGTTTGGGGGTAGTTCCGCGATTGCGGCCCGGGTACCTGTGTGGCGCTCGGGCCGCCTTTCGTTCGCCCGTAGCATAAAATGCTGTGCCTGGCCATTTCTCGTACAGATGTTTCGTTAAATGTCAGAGGGTCCGCCTACCGTTGAGGTATGGCAAAGAAGCACAAGCGTAAGCTGCCCTCCGGATACGAGCTGACTCCCGCTCGAGAAGCGGTGCTTGATGCTGGCCGCGCGCACTATGAGGAGTACGTGCGCGGAGAAATTGCCATGGTTCTGCTGGCCGAGGAGTGGGTGCGCCTCAACCCAGGAACTCCCCACGAGCTGCCTGATGGCACTCCGATTGAGTCCAAGGCTGGTTTTGGCCCAGAGGAACTCGTGTGGTTGGAGCTCGCCGAACGCGGTTGCCCCTTAGTAGATGACCTGTCGATTCCGATCCTCGCGGCGAGCATTGGGCGCAGCGAGCACGTGACCCAGAACCTGATCCGTGAGTCACTCATGCTCATCAATTTCCTGCCCCGGGTGTGGCAGCGAGCCTCCGCCGGTGAGGTTGAGGTTTGGCGAGTGCGCAAGCTAGCCTCTGAGTGCTGGGATCTCACCCCAGAGGCGATCGATTACGTTGATCAACTCATGGCGCTCAGCACCGCCCGTCACACTGTTGGGGGCCGAGCCGCCGTCATCAAGGAAGCGCGCCTGCGGTTCATGCCAGAGGGCGCCACTAAGGAAGAGAAGGATCCAGGCAGCGCCGAGCGATACGTTGAGGTCTACTTCGGCGAGGATGCCGATCAAGGCGTGGGCTTCGTCGAGGCTCGCCTCGATGAGTTGGATGCGCGCGCGCTCCAGCGCGCGCTCGAGGCCGGCGCGAAAGCATTTAGTGATCTCGGCTCGAACGCCCCACTGGATACGCGCCGCGCTTGGGCGCTAGGTGACATTGCCCGCGGCGCCCACGTTGGCCAAGCCATGCCTGGCGCGGAGACTTTGTTTGAGCGCCGCTTCGATGTCAAAGATCCGCCTGCGTTCTTGCCCGACTGCGCGTGTGCTCTAGGTCTGCATCCACCCGGCCGCGCCGCACCTCGTGAAGAGACCAACCTGTATCTGCATCTTTCCCCTGATTCTTTACTCCCGGATAGCACCGGCAGCACCGACTTTGATGGTTTAGAGCCCAAGCAACTGGCGATTTCAACGCCGAATTCCGGTGTTAAGGGGACAGCTGTGCCTACCGCGCCTAGATCGGTCGTTCGTGTGGAAGGGCCAGGCGTTCCCAAGGGACATGTGCTCGTCTCTGACGTGGTGAGGCACTGGTTCACCCGGCCGAGGCTCGGCCCGCCGCCCAAAATCAACTTCCGAGTCGTTATTGATCTCAACGACCACACCCAAGTCGATGCTTACGAGGTACCAGATCGGCTGAAGGAGCGCACGGCGCTGCGGGATCGCACCTGCGTGTTCCCCCATTGCAGCCGTCCTGCCATGACCGCCGACTGCGATCACACCGTTCCATGGAAAGCAGACGGCACCGGTGGCCCAACCTGCTCATGCAACCTCGCCCCGCTGTGCCGCAGGCATCACCGAGCGAAGACCCACGCCGACAACCACATCGGCGGGGCCTACACGTGGTGGAACTACGAACAGCTCGGTGGCGGGGAGTTCCTGTGGTTCGGCCCCAAGGGCACGGTTGTGCACCGGACAAACAATGGCACGATCGAACTGTGTGGTCCGCAACCTCAGACGGGCGGCTCGTCCACGTTGGCTGAGAGGCTCGCTGCCGCCCAGCAGACCGTCAAGGCGCTGGCCGACCGTATTCCTGAGATCGATCACGACGAGCGTCAGGCCAACGAAGAAAACCTAGAGTTCCCCAAAGTCGACACCACGCCGCGTGAGTATTCGTGGCGCGAAATCTACGGCATTAACCGAGAGGAACTGGAGGACATCCAATCCTTCGATCTTGCGTTCCTGCGCAAACGATTCTTCGAAATGAAAGGCATTCCCGACCCGCTCGCGGTGCCAAAGCCGAACTATGACCTCTACGAAAACGGCTACCCCGAGACGTATGCATCAGTGACGCAAGAGGACGG
>CAYVDF010000017.1:11475-18454 GCA_964450475.1 uncultured Pseudactinotalea sp. | reverse complement strand
GATTCGTTGACGCGCTCCTAGCGGCGCTCGTGGGGGAGTTCGCGAACACGAACGGCTCTCTCTTCGTTGACCTGTCTAATGGCGCGATCCGCGTCGACGCCGCCGCCCTCCTCGGTGACCTAAATAACCTGCCGCCGAACACGGAAGTCCTCTCCGAGGAGTTCGCCGACCGCGTCGTTGGAGGCGTCGCCGATATCGCCACCTCCATCGCCGGCGCCGCGGTCGACTCGCTCCTCGGCGCGCTTCGGGAGCTGTCTGTTTCGATCGCTGGGGACATCACCGCCTCAACGCACGGCCTGAGCCAAACCGGCACGGTGACGATCGCGGGCACCGCCGAGCACGTGCTGGGCCTGACCGACCCGCCAACCATCGACCTCAGCGTCATCGTCAACGTTCCCATCGCCGGCGCCGTCGACATTGGCGCAAGCGCCTCCCCGCTCGTCGCCCCCGCGATCCATGCGATGATCGCCGAACGCACCGGCCCACTCATCGATGAGGCGATGAAATCAATCAACGACTCGATCAGCACGCACCTCGCCTCCGCCCTCGCGCCCCACATTGACCCCTTCAAGGCCTCACTGCGAAATATTTTTGACGGCGGTCTCTCCCTCGTCGTTAACCAGCAGTCCGCGCAAGACACCGCCGGTGTCTCCGGCGCGCTTGGGGAGGGCGCCGCGTCCGTCACCGCGCTGGCCCTGGCGATGCCTGGCGATAATAATATTCAGATCGCGACCTCAACTGTGCGGTGCGCCGGAGATGGACTCAGCCCCGAAGCATTGGCCGATGGGGATTCTCGTGGGGCATTAGCGCGCTTCCTGCCCGTCGCTCTCCTCGCGGCAGGAGCGGCCGCGATCGCGGTCATTGCGGCAATCGCCATTCGTCGCACGAAGCGCTGAAGACAGACGCAGCAGCGACATAAGATAGTAAATGGTGTCGCAATTGCGATACGCTGGCGTGGTGAGTGATATTCGAATTTCCCAAGCAGCAGAGCTCCTCGGCGTCTCCTCTGACACGGTCAGGCGGTGGGTCGACCAGGGGCACCTCAGTGCAAAAAAGGACGCCTCCGGGCGCTCCGTTGTCGATGGCGCGGAACTCGCCAAGTGGGCGCATCACCTCGCAAACGAACCGACGGGCCCGGATACAACGAGTGCGCGCAACCGCATGATCGGGCTCGTGACCGAAGTGAAGTCCGACCCCGTCATGTCTCAGGTGACGATGCAGTGCGGTCCCTTCCGGATCGTCTCGCTCATGTCGACTGAAGCAGCAAACGATCTCGGCTTGCAGGCAGGTTCACTTGCCCGCGCCGTCATCAAATCAACCAACGTGATCGTAGAGGCACCATGAAAAAGACCCGTGTACTTGCCGCAGCAACACTCTCCGCTGCCCTCCTCCTCGCCGGATGCGCCGGCACCACCACCAAGGAGGACGGCGATCAAAAGCTCACCGTGTTCGCTGCCGCCTCCCTGCAGGAGGCGTTCGATGAACTCCTCGAGGCCTTCGGTAAGGAGCACGAGGGTCTAGTGATCGAACCGGCCGTGTACGAAGGATCCTCCACGCTCGTCACGCAGCTCTCTGAAGGCGCTGAAGCAGACGTGCTCGCCACCGCGAACGAACCCACGATGGACGACGCCGTCGCAGCGGGTATCCCCAAGGCTGACCTAGTGCTGTTCGCAACGAACGCCCTCGTCATCGCAGTGGCGAAGGATAACCCGCTGAACATCACCGATCTGCCCGATGTGCTCGGGCACGAATACGCCGTGTGCGCCGAGCAGGTGCCGTGCGGTAACGCCACGCAGCAGCTGTTCGAGGCCGCGAACCTCGAGCTCAACCCGATCAGCGAAGAGCAGAACGTGACCTCCGTGGCCAACCGCGTGGAGAACGGCGATGTGCCCATCGGGTTCATCTACTCCACCGATGTTGCCGCTCGCTCCGACCTCATCGGGATCGAGCCGAGCGCGGCGCAGATCATCAACAAGTACCCGATCGCCGCGACCTCCGATAACCCGGTGGCGCAGCAGTTCGTCGACTTCGTGCTGTCGGACAAGGGCCAAGAAGTCCTTGCCAGTTACGGATTCGGTCGCCCATGATCCCCTATAGGGAGATTCCCCGGTGGGTGTTTCTCCCTGCACTGGTTGGTCTCGCGGTTGTCGTAGTGCCGCTCGTTGGCCTCCTTCCCAAAGTGGAGTGGTCAACGTTCATCTCCGACATCCGCGAGCCAGCCACGGCCTCCGCCCTCGCACTGTCTGCGAAGTCGGCGCTGCTCGCTGTTCTCATCTGCGTCATCCTCGGCGTCCCCCTCGCGATCGTCATCGCCCGCGCCCCCGCGCGCCTCGCGACTTTCCTCCGAACGATCGTCACCCTGCCGCTCGTTCTTCCGCCCCTCGTTGGCGGTGTTGCGCTCCTATCGATCCTTGGGCGCAACGGCATCATCGGCCCGCTCCTTGAACGCGTGGGCGTGTTCATCCCGTTCACTCCCGCGGCGGTCGTCGTTGCCCAAACCTTCGTCGCGATGCCGTTCCTCGTGATCTCCGTGGAAAGTGCCCTACGCGCGCTTGGCAACGATTACGAACGCGTCGCCGCGAGCCTCGGCTCCAGCCGCACCCGCACGCTCACCTTCATCACCTTGCCGCTCATCGGCCCAGGCCTGATCGCCGGCATCGTGCTCGCGTTCGCGCGCAGCGTCGGCGAATTCGGCGCCACCGCCCTGCTCGCTGGTAACAAACCCGGGGTCACCCAAACGATCCCGATGTCGATCTACACCGCGTTCAACGGGGTGGGCGCCTCCCGTGACGCCGCCATGGCGCTCTCGGTGCTGCTCATCGCCACCGCGCTCATCATCCTCCTGTTTTTCCCCGCCGCCCGCGGCGCCTCGACCGAGCATTCCTCGCGTGCTGTCCGCCGCCGCGTTGCCCGCACGTCACCGCCTGCACGGTCGATTTCTGACGACGCAGCTCGCCTGGCCGCTGACCGGCCGGCCCACAGCGTGCCACTTGGCGTCGATGTCGACTTCTCCCGCGGCCATTTTGACTTGGAGGCCAAGCTCGACGTTGCCCCGGGACAGTCGGTTGCGATTGTCGGCCCGAACGCCGCCGGTAAGAGCACGCTGCTCGGCCTGATCGCCGGGCACCTCGTTCCCGCCCGCGGGGCGATCACGGTCGGGGATCGCAGCTTCGGCGCCGGTCGAGGCGACCAGGGGCCGCGCGGCCGCAACATCGGCCTGCTGAGCCAGCGCCCGCTGCTGTTCCCGCACATGAGCGTGCTGAACAACGTCGCCTTCGGCCCAATCAGCCGCGGCGTCGATCGCGCGACCGCCCACCAACGTGCCCGGGAACTTCTCGCCAGCGTCGGGGTCGAAGGGAGCGAATACCGCAGGCCCTTCGAACTTTCTGGTGGCCAACAACAGCGCGTCTCGCTCGCTCGAGCCCTCGCGACTGAACCCGATGTGCTCCTGCTTGATGAGCCCCTCGCCGCGATGGACGTCTCCGTCGCTCCCTCGATCCGTTCGCTCATCGCCGAGCAGATCAAGGCTCAGAAACTCACGACCGTAACGGTGACCCACGACCTCATGGACGTCATCACCCTCGCCGAGCGGGTCGTCGTTGTTGAAGATGGCCGGATCACCGAGGATGCGAACGTCGAGGATTTCATCCACTCACCGCAATCGGCCTTTGGTTCGGCACTCACTGGCCTCAACGTGCTGCAAACCGCGAGCGGGGATCTCGTTCACGCCCGCGAAACCGAACTGGAGATCGTGCCGAAAACCGACGGTCGCTGGCGTGGAACGATCGATCGGATCGACGTCGCCGGGGGAGTAGCGCGCGTCCAACTCACGGTCGATGGTCGCCCCGTCACCGTCGCGAGCGAGGTCGCTGCTGTTACGAGCCTTCACCCGGGGTCGCAGGTGTCGCTTGCGCTTCGGGATCGTATGCCGGCAGCGTGAGCACGATCGTCGATCCGCCCCCAGGGGTCGCCTCGTAGCGAGCACTGCCCTTGTGTGCGCTCATGATGCCCGCGACGATCGCGAGGCCGAGCCCCGTACCGCCCGATGAGCGGGCCCGGGAGGAGTCGCGGCGGTAGAACCGCTCGAAGATCTTGTCTCGATCCTCGGGCGGGACGCCCTCGCCGTGGTCACGGACTTTCATGACGACGTCGGCGCCGTTATCCTGCAGCTCGATTTCTACCGGGCTCCCCGCAGGCGTGTGTTGGACGGCGTTGCCGATGAGGTTCATGAGGACCTGGCGGATCTGGTTGCGATCGGCCCACGCGTACACGGGTGCGGGGGCGATGAGCGCCGTCGGACGTGTGTGGTCGAGTGCCCCGAGATCGGTGAGTGCATCCTGAGCGAGCGCACGCAGATCCACGCGGGTCTTCGTCAGCGGGCGGTTCTCATCGAGGCGAGCAAGGGCGAGGAGGTCAGATACGAGGACACCCATGCGCCGCGCCTCAGATTCGATGCGAGCCATCGTCGCCGGCACCTCCTCCGGTGGCACCGCACCCATCCGGTAGAGTTCGCCATACCCGCGGATCGAGGCGAGGGGCGTGCGAAGTTCGTGGGAGGCGTCAGAAACGAACTGCTGCATCCGCGCGCCTGCGGCCTCACGCTCAGCAAAGGCCTCCTCGAGCGAGGCGACCATCGTGTTGAACGACTCGCCGAGCTCCCCAACCTCGGTACGTGGCGAGCGCACAACCACCCGCTTCGACAGGTCCCCGCGTGCAACGGCGCTCGCGGCGGACTGCACGCGCCGCAGATCGCGGAGCGAGCGGTCGACGGCGAGCCCGCCGAGCAGACCGGCGGCGGCCACAACGAAGAGGCCGATCGTCACCAGGATCCGGGTCAGCGCCGCCACCGTGCGTTCAACCGTGGCGAGGGGGAGCGCGACGACGGCGTAGCCGAGCACGTCAGATTTGGCGACCTCGCGGATGGGGAACACCCCAAGGCGCCAGCCCGATTGGCTTAACGTGGTCGTCGGCACCGACGTGAAACCCGGGCCGTCGCCGAGGGCCTGGATCACGGGGAAGTCCGGTAGCACGGGGCTCGCATTCGCCATCGTGGCCGGGGTTGAGCTCGTGAGCATGTTGCCCGTGGAGGTGAGCACCGCGAAATAATAATCCGTCGGGCGAATCACCGAGGGCTGGAAGGTCTCCCACGACGACAGCGCCGAGGAGGTCATCGGCCCAGCCGCTGCGGAGATCTGCCGATCAAGCTCATCAACGAGCGACCCGCGCAGCAGCATGACGGCCGCCGCGGACGAGGTCAGGAGCGCCACCACGAGTAACGCTCCGGTGATCACCGTGAGCTTTGTTCGCAGGGGCCATTCGCTCGTCATTGTTCGCGTAACACGTACCCGACGCCGCGTTTGGTGTGGATGAGCCGCGGGGAGGTCTCCTCAAACGGGGCATCCACCTTGCGCCGCAAGTACGAGATGTAGGATTCGACGATCGCGCTATCCCCGCCCCAGTCGTACTCCCACACGTGGTCGAGAATCTGCGATTTCGATACCACGCGGCCCGCGTTGAGCATGAGGTAACGCAGCAGTGCAAACTCCGTCGGCGAGAGTTCGATGAGCTCACCACCGCGGCGAACTTCGTGCGCGTCGTCATCAAGCGTCAGATCGGCGACCCGAAGGAGCGACTCTTCCTCGCTCGCCCCGTGCGCCCGCCGCAGCACCGCCCGAATCCGAGCGATGACCTCATCCAAACTGAACGGCTTCGTCACGTAATCGTCGCCACCAACGGTCAGTCCAGCGACCGTGTCTTCGGTCTCGTCACGCGCCGTCAAGAACAAAACGGGAATGTGCTTGCCCTGCTCGCGCAGGCGGCGCGTCACAGAGAAGCCATCGAGGTCGGGGAGCATCACGTCAAGCACGATGAGATCCGGGCTCGTCTCCAGCGCCTGCTTCAACGCGCTTTGCCCATCCCCGGCGGTCTCCACCTCGAAACCGTTGAACCGCAGCGAGGCGGCCAGCAGCTCACGGATGTTTGGCTCGTCGTCAACAACGAGTAGTCGTGCTTCGCTCATGGCACTAGTGTGCGCCGAAAGTCTGGGAGTTGTCTGGGAGTTGGGTGATAGAAAAGTATCGGATTATTGGACGGCGAGTGGCAGCGTGAGCGCAAAACGTGCGCCTGTCTGTGCGTCCTCGGCGGTGAGGTCCCCGCCGTGCGCGCGGGCGATTTCGCGGGCGATGGCGAGCCCGAGGCCGGTGCCGCCTTCGGTGCGGGCGCGGGTGTCGTCGAGACGGACGAAGCGGTCGAAGACGCGTTCGCGGTCGGCGGGCGGGATCCCGGGGCCGTCGTCGGCAACGACGATCCGGGCCCAGGGACCCGGTTCGATGTGCACGGTGACCTGGCTCGCCGCGTGGCGCACGGCGTTGTCGAGGAGGTTGGTCAGAACTCGGGAGATCTGCACCCGATTCCCGCGCACGGGGGTCGGCGGGCCAGGTGAGAAAATAATTATTCTTTCGCCCCGCTCATCCACAACGCTCGCGGCAAGCTCGCCGAGCTCAAAGATCTCGAGCTTCGCGGGTGCGGTGGCCCCGACCCGGGTGAGGAGGAGGAGATCTTCGGTGAGCGCCTGGAGCCGTTCGATATCGGCGAGCGCATCGGTGGCCACTTCGCCCGCGTCCATGCCGTGCGGGTGCGCCGCAGTCACCTCCAGACCGGTGCGAAGTGAGGCGAGGGGGCTGCGTAGTTCGTGGGAGGCATCAGCGATAAACGCCTGCTGCTTTTCAGCTGAGGCTTGAAGACGGTCGAGCATACGATTCATCGTGGTGGCGAGCCGGTGCACCTCATCGCGGTGCTCGGGCACGGGAACCCGCCGGGAGAGGTCGGCCTCGGTGATGGCATCGACCTCGGTGCGGATCCGCTCCACCGGCCGCAGGGCCCGGGCGACGACGAGCCACGTGAGCAACCCGACGGTGAGCAGCACGATCCCGAACGACACGGCGAGGGTGCGCCCGAGCGTGGCGAGCGTCGTCTCTGC
>CAYVDF010000017.1:0-11375 GCA_964450475.1 uncultured Pseudactinotalea sp. | reverse complement strand
GCGTTGCTCTGGGCTTCGGTCACCATCGTCGTCCCCACGAGGCGCACGATGATGAGTGCGATGATTGCCAGTGCAGCGGCAAAGATGGCGAGCGCCCCGATCGTCACGCGGGCGCGCATGGAGCGGGGCCACCTCACGGCGCCTCCTGGCGCAGGCGGTAGCCGACCCCGCGGACGGTTTCGATGAGGCCGGCGCCGATCTTTCGGCGCAGCGAGGACACGTGCACCTCGACGACGTTCACCTCAGGGGCCTGGGCAAAATCCCATAGCTCATCGATGAGCTCCGTTTTCGATACGACGAGGCCTGGCCGGCGCACGAAGTACGTGAGGATTTCGAATTCCTTTGCCGTGAGCGCCACCGGCTCGCCATCAACGAGGGCGCGGTGCTCGGCTGGGAGCACACGCAACGGCCCGACCTGGATGTCATCCGTGGCGGGGGCTGTTCCGGCTCGGCGCAGGAGCGCTCGCAGGCGGGCGAGGAGCACAACGAAGTGGAACGGCTTCGTGAGATAGTCATCGGCACCGGTGTCGAGGGCCTCCGCCTCATCGAGCTCCCCATCTTTGGCTGTGAGCATGAGGATCGGGGTGGTGATCCCGGCGGCGCGTAGGTTCGCGCACACCTCATATCCGTTACGCCCAGGCATCATGATGTCGAGCACGATGACGTCGAAGTCCCCGGCCCTGGCGAGGTCCTCTCCGGTGATCCCGTCGTGCGCGAGGGTGACCGTGAAACCCTCAGCACCCAAACCCCGGGCGAGGGCAGCGGCAAGGCGCTGTTCGTCGTCAACAATCAGCACCTTCATGGCTCTATCGTTGCAGAACTTTCCGCACCCGCGCAGGCCGTTCCTGAAGGGTGGCTGAAGCCTTAAGGTTTCCTTCAGCAAGCAGCGCGCATAGTGGAGGCAATCGCAATCGATGAAAGGAATGACACCATGAACGCCACACGAATTCGCCGAACTGCCTTGAAGTTCGGGGCGCCACTGCTCGCCGCGGCTCTCGTGCTCACTGGGTGCGGGCTCGACACCCCGCGCGAGACGATCACGCCGAGTCACCCAATGGGCCAGCAACACCAGCACGGGCAGTCGGACGACGCTCAGGGCAGGTCCGAGCAGCCCCAACAGGGCCAGAACCAGCAGGGCCAGGGGCCCGGTGCGAACACGCAGGGTGGCAAGCAGGGGCAGGTGCAGGGCAACAGCCCGCGCAACTCGCTCACCGCGGTTGAAGCCGCGAGGATCGCCGAGGGTGTTCACGATGGGGCTCGCGCCGTCAACATCGATCTGGACCGCTCGCACGGAATCACCGTGTGGGAAGTCGACGTCGTGACCCGGACAGATAAGTACGAAATTGAGGTTAACGCCGCCACGGGTGAGGTCGTGCAGAACGAACACGAAAGCGACGACGTGAGTGAGTACAACGAGTACCTCGATGCAGCGAAACTCTCCTACGCAGACGCGATTGAGGTGGCGCTTGGCAAGCACCCTAACGGCATCGTTGTCGACTTTGAACTCGACGAAGACGACCACGTGCCGGTGTGGGAAATTGAAGTGATGACCCCGGGGCGTGACACCTACGACATGGAGATCAACGCTGTCACCGGCGAGATCTACAAAAACTCGCGCGACGACTAACGCGCCGCAGTCAGGACAAGAACGCGAGGCCCCGGGCAATGCCCGGGGCCTCGCTCGTGTTTGGGGTATTTACAAGTAGATAGTTGGGTCGAAGTCCTCGACGTCGATGATTCTCACGCGCGGGAGCGGGGTGTTGAAGGCACGCACGTCGTCTTCGAGGTCATAGAGCCGCAGACCCCGTTCGGTGAGTTCTTGGAGTTTTGCCGAGACGAACTCGCGGAAGCACAGCACGCCAATGCGGCGGTCCGTGCCTAGGAGTGCCTCGACCTGGTCGACGAAGTCACCATCGTGGCTGGCGAGCAAAATATCGCCGGGGCGGCCATCGAGTGCTTCGAGAGTTTTCTGGATACCAACATCGACGACCGACATGTCTTTCGGGCCCGACAGCGGGATCGGGTGATAGTCCAGCGCGAGGAGTGCCTGGACGAAGGACATGGGCATTTGGCCGGCTGAGGCGTTAAGAAAAAATAGTGCCCGAACATCCTGATTCCATAGGCGGGCGGCAAATTCTGTAATGCGATCCCATCGTGGCCGTTCATCCGGGCTGGGCCGGTGGCCAAGGACGCTCAACCCGAGCGTCGCATCAATGTTTTCGCCATCAACTAATACATATGTAGGGCGAACCATGGCTCAAGCCTAGTGGCCGAGGCATTCTCGCGTCCTGTGTTTCGCGGGAACTCACCTGATGCATTAATCTTCGAGGGTGGTTATTTCGATTATTCAGCTAGACCCACGCGCCTCCGCCGGGATGCTCGGGGAGCTAATCCCCTATGCCCACGTCGTTCGTTTCGACGAGGGGGAGGCGCTACCCGAGGTGGCCGATCTCAGTGGCCTCGTAGTTCTTGGCGGCAACCAGAACGCCTATGACCCGACGCTCGCGGCGGTCGCAGATTTGCTGCGGGCGGCAACTGAGGCCCGCGTTCCAACGCTTGGCATCTGCCTTGGCGCGCAGCTGCTCGCCACCTCCCATGGCGGCCGGGTTGAAGTGAATGCCCCCGCCGGCCCTGAGCGCGGCATCATCGAGATCCGTACTCGCCCCGGCGCCGACGCGGACCCCATTCTGGGCGCCGCCGTTGAGGCACTCGGGCGCGAGTTTTGCGCCGTCTCGATGCACTCCGACGCCGTTACCGAGCTGCCCGCTGGCGCCACGTGGCTGGCTGCCTCGCGCCAATACCCGTACCAAGCCTTCCGCGTCGGCTCCGCCCTCGGCGTACAATTCCACCCCGAGGTCGACGCCGATATGTATGGCTCGTGGCTGCACAAAGAAACCGGCACTCCCACGGAGCAGAGCCGCGAGGAGTGGCACCTACGCGAAGAGGGCCTGCGCACGCTCATCGAGTCCATCGCGGCCGGGTTTGCCACCACCGCGCTCGCCAAAAGCGCCTAACGCAAATATTTTTCTATCCCCAATTTCACGAAAAGCAGAGGTTTCCATGACCGAGCGCACCCCCACCCCGATCGATGAGGTAGCCGAACGCTACGTTGCTGAGGGCGCCAAGCTCGACCCCGACGTCGCAATCTTCCTCGGGCTAGAGGGCGACAAAACACAGTTTGCCGATCTTTCCCCAGCCGGTGAGGACGCCAAGCGCGAGCTGTTCACGCGCACCCGCGCGGCGCTGGAGGCGCTCGAACCCGTCGATGAGGTCGACTGGGTCACGAAGACAGACCTGCTGCGTGAGCTCAACCTCGAACTCGATTTCATCGAGGCGGGGACCTCCCAGCGCGATCTCAACAACCTAGCCTCCCCGTCGCAGAACTTCCGCATGAGCTTCGACATGCTGCCGAAGGAGACGGTCGAGGATTGGGAGACGATCGCCGGGCGCCTGCGCAACCTCACTAAGGCGATGGACGGCTACATCGAAACCCTGCGTGCGGGAATCGAGGCGGGGAACACCCCGGCCCGCCGGCAGGCACAGATCGTGTCGGAGACCCTCTCTGATTATCTTGACGGCGATGGCTACTTTGGTCGTCTCATCGACGGCGCCACAAACATCCCGGACTCCCTGCGCGCCGACCTCGCGGAGGGGGCCGAGCACGCCCGCGCCGCATACGGTTATTTCTCAGAGTTCCTCACGATGGAGATGCTGCCCAAGGCCACAGAGACCGACGCCGTCGGCCGCGAGGCGTACTCGCTGCACTCCCGCCGCTTCCTCGGCGCCGAGGTCGACCTCGACGAAACCTACGAGTGGGGGCTCGCCGAACTCGCCCGCATGCGCGAGGAACAAGAGTCGATCGCTAACCAGATCGTCCCCGGCGGCACCGTCGCCGATGCGATCGAGCACCTCGACAACGACCCGGCCCGCAAACTCCACGGCACCGATGCGCTGCGCACCTGGATGCAGGAAACCTCCGACCAGGCAATCGAAGATCTCGGCAAGGAATACTTCGAGATCGCCGAGCCGCTCAAGAACCTCCAGTGCATGATCGCCCCGACCACCTCAGGCGAGATCTACTACACCCCGCCAACGGACGACTTCTCCCGCCCCGGCCAGATGTGGTGGTCCGTGCCGGCGGGCGTCACCGAGTTCGACACGTGGCGTGAGAAGACCACCGTGTACCACGAGGGCGTTCCCGGCCACCACCTCCAGCTCGCCCAGGCCGTCTACAACCGCGCGCAGCTCAACCTGTGGCGCCGCGCGGCCGGCACCTCCGGCCACGCCGAAGGTTGGGCGCTGTACGCCGAGCGCCTCATGCAAGAACTCGGCTACATGGACGATCCGGGCGACATGCTCGGCCTCCTCGATGGCCAGCGCATGCGCGCCGCCCGCGTCGTGCTCGACATCGGCGTGCACCTCGGCAAGGACAAGCCCGCCGGCGTCCTGCCCGGTGAACACAGCGGGGCGTGGGATTACGACTTCGCGCTCGATTTCATGCGCGACAACGTCAACATGGACGATGCCTTCGTCCGCTTCGAGGTCAACCGCTACTTCGGCTGGCCCGGCCAGGCACCCTCGTACAAGATTGGTCAGCGGATCTTCGAAGAACTCCGCGCCGAGGCCCAAGCCAGGCCCGGGTTTGATTTCAAGAGCTACCACATGCGCATCCTCAACATGGGTGGCATGGGCCTTGACACCCTGCGCGCCGCGATGGCCCGCTAACGCCGCAACAACGGCGCCGGTATCCTTAGATGCGGCTAAGACTTAACAAAGTGAGGTAAACGTGCCTACCGGCAAGATCAGGTTCTATGACGAGAGTCGTGGCTTCGGTTTTATTACTGACGACGAGGGTCGCGACGTCTTTCTCCACGCCTCCGCGCTGCCCGCCGGTGAAGACAACCCCCGCCCCGGCACCCGCGTGGAGTTCTCCGTGGCGGATGGCCGCAAGGGTCCGCAGGCGTTGTCGGTGACGATCCTCGAGCGCACGCCCTCGCTCGCCCGTTCCCAACGCAAGCCTGCAGCGGATATGGTGGTCATCGTAGAAGACCTCATAAAACTGCTCGATTCTGCGAGTAACCGGCTCCAAGCGGGCCGCTACCCGGATCGGGCTGATGGCAAAAAGATCGCCGCTGTAATGCGGGCCGTAGCAAACGAATTCGATGCATGACACCCTCAACCGAACTTCCCGAGCCAGGCAAATCTGGCAAAGACGCCGTCCTTGAAGGCGCCCTCGACCTCGCCCGTGAAGCGGCAATCGAGGAAGGCGGCGACTTCGTTGGCGACCACCTCGGCTTCGTGCTCGAAGACACCCGCCTCGGCACCCACTACTTTGCGTGCCTCAACCCAGGCTACCGCGGCTGGTTCTGGGCCGTGACGATGACCCGGATCCCGCGTTCGCGCACCGCAACGATCTGCGAATCTGGCCTCGTGCCCGGCGCGTCTGCGCTGCTCGCCAAGGAATGGGTGCCCTGGGCCGACCGCCTCGCACCCGGCGATGTGCGCCCGACCGACCGCCTGCCGTACCAAGCCGATGACTCTCGCCTCGAGCCAGGTATCTCTGCCGAGGATGGGGTAGCCACCGACTTCGACGCCATCGTCGAGCTCGCGCTCGACCGCGAACGCGTCGCTACCCGCGCGACACTCGATGAGGCTGCCGAACGCTGGTACGCTAGCGACCGCGGCCCGAAGTCTGCTGGCGCGCGCGCAGCCGGCGCTGACTGCCGCACGTGCGGCTTCCTCGTGCCCCTCTCAGGTCACCTCGGCACCCTGTTTGGGGTGTGCGTTAACGAGTGGTCGAACGACGACGGCAAGGTCGTCTCCTTCGATCACGGCTGCGGCGCCCACTCCGAAACCGACGTCGAATCCCAGCCGCGTGAATGGGTACAGTCTGAGCCGGTGCTCGATGGAACAGAGCTCGAGGTCGTGGATCCGCGCCAGTGACCGTCACGTCGCTGCGCACCCTCTTTCCTAGCGTTTTTCTGCCCTCCCTCATCTTCGAGGTCGGCATCGGCGCCATGCTTCCCATGGTCGTCGTGCGCGCCACCGAACTTGGCGCTTCCCTCGCGACCGCGGGATTATTGACGGCGTTGCTGCCGGTAGGAAAAATTCTCGCCGACGTACCCGCCGGCATCATCGCCGCCCGCCTCGGCGACCGCCGCGCGATGATCCTTGCCTCCGCCATCGCTGTTGGCGCCGGTGTACTAGCCGGGTTCGCCGGGAGCGTCCTCGCCTTCGGTATCGGCGTGCTCATCCTCGGCATGACAGATGCCGTGTACCAGCTTGCGCGCCAGTCCTACCTCACCGGCGTCGTCCATCCACTCCGGCGCGCCCGGGCCATGTCGACTCTCGGTGGGGTTCACCGCATCGGGCTGTTCATTGGCCCGTTCGTTGCCGCAGCCGTAGCCCCGTGGTGGGGCGCGACCGGCGCCTTCTGGGTCGCAGCATTTGCCGCCGCTGCCTCCGCGATCGCCGTCATCCTCGCCCCGCTCCTACCTGGGGAAACCGTCAAACCCACCGGCCCGAAGGTCGGAATGTGGACGGTATTCAAAGACAACCGCAAGGTGTACGCCACCCTCGGGGTTGCTGTTATCGGCATCGGCCTCGTTCGCGGCGCCCGGCAAAGCGCGCTGCCGCTATGGACCGAACACCTCGGCTACGACGCCGCCTCCACTGCCCTCATCTTCGGGATCTCTGGCGCGATCGACATGGCGCTGTTTTATCCGGCGGGCAAAGTGATGGATGCCCGCGGGCGGTTATGGGTGGCGATCCCCTCAATGCTCATCATGGGTCTAGGCATGGCCGCGCTCATTCTTGTTTCCAGTTTCACCGCCGTGGCGATCGTGGCGATGACCCTCGGGTTCGGCAACGGCGTCGGTTCGGGAATCCTTATGACTCTCGCAGCAGACGCCGCACCACAAGATGTGCGTAGCCAGTTCCTTGGCGTGTGGCGGCTGTTTGCGGACGCCGGTGCTGCCGCCGGCCCGCTCGTGCTCGCCGGGGGAGCCGCCATCGGTTCCCTTGCCGCGGGCATCGGCGCGATCAGCGGCCTGAGCCTGCTGTCCGTTGCGGCGCTCGGGCGCTGGGTTCCGCGCTGGTCGGTACATGCCAACGCCCGCACCCGCAGGGAGTCCGGGCTGATATGAGCACCCGCCACCTCGACCTCGCGCCGGGGCGCTTCGAGCGCTGGTGGGATAAATTCCACGCCGACCACCCCGGGGTGCAGCTATCTTTTTCGGGCGGTGCCGCCGTGCTCACCTCCACGAATGGCTCGGTCGCAACCTTCACCGGCTGGTACCCGGTCAATCCCGGCGACGATGCGAAGGCCGCGCTCCTTCGCATGCCGGACCAGGCCGGAATCATCCTCCTGCGCCGCGGGGGCTACTCGATTGGCCTGGCGCGCGGTCCTAAGCTCATCGAGCACAAGACCGGCACCCGCTACGTCCAATCCCGTACCGCAGCCGGCGGCTGGTCACAGCAACGATTTGCTCGCCGCCGCGATAACCAGGCAGCCGAGCTCGTCGGCGCGTGCGCCGGCACCGCCGCCCGGATCCTCGAGCCTCTGACTCGCTCCGAGTCTGCTGGCCTAACCGTTGGGGGCGATGACCTCCTCCTCGCCGATCTCCTCGCCGATCCCCGTTTGTCGCCGCTGACCAACCTGCCACGGCGCACGCTGCCCAATATCCCCGATCCGCGCTTCGCCGTGCTCACCCAGGCGCTCCAGCGGGCGCACTCCGTCAGCGTCGCGGTCCACAACCCGTAATTTTCCCGCGACCAAGGCAGCGTCGAGCGCGCGCTGCCGGTGTGCCGAGTGGCTCTTCCTCATTCGTTCTGGCAACCTAGGTGGATGAAAAACGATGACGTTTCTTTGACGCCCCCATGTGCCGAACTCCACCTGCACATCGAGGGCACGCTTGAACCCGAAAACGTATTCGCACTCGCCGACCGCAACGGCATCGATCTGCCGTATGCGACCCCGGAGGAACTTGCTCGGCAGTACGAGTTCGAGGATTTGCAGTCCTTTCTCGATCTGTACTACGCGAACATGAACGTGCTGCGCACCGAAGATGATTTCTTCGTGATGACCTCTGCTTACCTGCGCCGCGCGCACGAAGGAAATGTGCGCCACGCCGAGATCATGTTCGACCCCCAGGCCCACACGAGCCGAGGTATTCCGCTTCAGGTAGCGGTCAACGGCATCGCCTCCGCCCTTGAGATCACTGCCGCAGAACTCGGGATGAGCACCCGCCTCATCTCTGCGTTCCTGCGTGACCGGCCAGAAGCCGAAGCCATCTCGGTGCTCCACGACCTGTTAGAGATGGACGCTCCAATCTTCGCCATCGGCCTCGACTCCGCCGAAGTCGGCAACCCGCCGTCGAAGTTCACCGAACTGTACGAAATCGCGAAAGCCAACGGCCTCATGCGCGTCGCCCACGCGGGTGAAGAAGGGCCACCGGAATACGTGCGCGAAGCCCTCGACGTGATCGATGTGTTCCGCATCGACCACGGGATCCGCGCAATGGAAGATCCTGAACTGGCTGCCCGGCTAGCGGAGGAACAGATCCCGCTCACGGTCTGCCCGCTGTCAAACGTGCGCCTCAAAGCTGTCGCGAGCATTGGTGAACACCCACTAAAGAAGATGCTCGATGCCGGCCTCAACGTGTGCGTCAACTCCGATGACCCGCCCTACTTCGGCGGCTACGTCGACGACAACTTCCGCGCCGTCATGGCCGCCCTTGGGTTGAGCCGCGACGACCTCGCCACGCTCGCCCGCAACTCGATCCGCTCCTCGGTACTGCCCGCTGAACGCGAACGCCAACTCATGGACGAGATCGACGATTGGCTCGCCGCCGGCGCCTAACGCCTACGGCCGCGACACCCCGATGAGTTCCTCCCCGGCCATGTACCGGCGGAGGTTCTCTTCTATCCGCTGCCCGGAACCTTGCGGCCGCCCGCCCGCCGTGTGCGGGGTGATGATGAGGTTCGGGGCGGTCCACAACGGATTGTCTGGGGGGAGTGGTTCTTCGACGAAGACGTCGAGGGTCGCCCCGCCGATATCGTCCGCCTCGAGTGCTGCGAGCAGATCGTCTTCATTGACGACGGCGCCTCGCCCGACGTTAACGAACCACGCGTGGGTAGGGAGTGCGGAAAAAATATTTTTGTTGACGATCCCGGTGGTCGCCTCGGTGCCTGGCAGGATCGAAACGAGCACGTCGGTCGATGGCAGAAGCTCTGGGAGCTCCGCTGGCGTGACGACGGGGTAGCCGCCCCGTTCTCCCGCGGAGTTGGCGACCCCGGTGACGTTGACACCGAACGCATCGAGCATCGGCGCGAGCGTCAGCGCGATTGAGCCAAAACCCCACACGACGGCGTTGGTGCCGGCAAGGGAGGTGAAGCCTGTGCGTTTCTTGATCTGGTTGCCCGTGAGCTCACGGGCCCAGCGGCGTTCGCCCTGGGCGCGGGTCGTGAGGTCGAGGCGCCGGGCCGCGGCAAGAATGAGCGCCATCGTGTGCTCGGCAACGGGCACGTCGTGCAGGCCGGTTCCTGCGCAGATGGTTACCTCGGGCCTGAAGCCGGCAGCGTGCACGGCATCGGGGCCGGCCATGAGTCCTTGGATGAATTTCAGGTTCGGCAACACCGAGGGCAGCTCCGCGAGCAACTCGGGCGGGTTGAGCCACAGCACGATGGCCTCGGCATCGCGGTGCTCATCGGGAATCGGTTCGTAAACGTTGTAGCGAACGTCGTGTACGCCTTCGGGCGGGGTGAACTCGATCGGGATGACGGTGGGAACGAGGATCTTCACGTTAGCCACACTACCGCGGGAGGGTGCGAGCGCGGCAGGAGGTTTACTGTGTGCGGGAGAGTCCGTCGTCAGAAATCATGTGGTTGTGGTGAGCCCACCAGTAGCCGAATGCGCCGAGGATGATGCCGGCGACCGAGATGAGCGCGTAACGCCCAGGCACGGAGGTGCCGGTGAGGTGGAGCACGCCAAGAACAATGAGCGCAAGAATCCACAGGATGAGGCCGATGCGAAACACCATCTTGGCGTTGATCACGGCCGGGCGGAGCTCAGTTCGTTGTGGCACAGCCCCATGTTATCTGCTGCGGGGCGCGACGGCGCGCCGGTCGGGGCGTGGGCGCGTCACGCTGTGAGCAAAGAGGCATTTACTTAGCGTAACTAATTAAATAGTATTAGACCCGTATGGCCACAGAGCACACTCCCGCCCCGCCCATCTCCCGCCGCGAGCCGCCACTTGCTACCCGGCTTCGCATGACCCTCCTTCGCACGGGCCGCCGTCTGCGCGCCGAAAGCGCCGGCAGTCTATCTGAGGGGCACCTGTCGGTGCTGTCGATTTTGTTTGTGCACGGCGGGATGAGCGTTGGGGATCTCGCGGAGTATGAGCATGTGCGCCCGCCGTCGATGACTCGCACCGTGCAGGTGCTAGAGCGCGAGGGCTACGTCACGCGCGCGCCGGATCCGCGTGATCGGCGCAGTGTTCTCGTCGAACTAACCGATGGCGGCGCCGAGTACATTCGCGAAACCAGGCGCCGCCGTGACCAATGGCTGCAACGCCGCCTCGCGGCATTAACAACGAAGGAACGCCGGGTACTTGCCCAGGCAGAAGAGATTTTAAGCAGGGTGGTGAATGAATGAGTAGAACGTTTTCGTCGCTCGGTTTCTACAACTACCGCGTGTGGTTTGTCGGTGCACTGATCGCCAACATCGGCACGTGGATGCAGCGCATCGCCCAAGACTGGCTCGTTCTTACTGAACTCACCGAGAACTCTGGTTTTGCCGTTGGTATCGTAACCGCTCTGCAGTTTCTTCCCACAATCTTTTTGACGCCGATCGCCGGGGTTCTCACCGACCGGTTCAACCGGCGCAAAATTCTTATCGTCACGCAGTCATTCCTCGGGTTGCTTGCTGCGGGTCTTGCTGCCCTCGTTCTCACGGGCGTGGCCGAGCTGTGGCACGTGTACGTGTTTGCGCTCCTCCTCGGGGTGGGCGCCGCGTTCGATGCGCCGGCTCGGCAGGTGTTCGTCTCGGAACTCGTGCCGCCTGATCAGCTCGCAAACGCGGTCGGGCTTAACAGCACGTCGTTCAACGCCGCTCGACTCATTGGCCCAGGCATCGCCGGGTTAGCAATCGCCGCCGTGGGAACGGGTTGGGTCTTCGTGATCAATGCGCTTTCCTTCGTCGCGACGATCATGGCGATGCTCGCGATGCGCACTGCCGATCTGCGCACGCCCAAGCCCTCAGGCAGGTCCAAGGGGCAGCTGCGTGAGGGAATCGCGTACGTGCGTCACCGCAGCGACATCGTCGTCATCATGGTGACGATCTTTGTCGTCTCCGCCCTCGGAATGAACTATCAGCT
>CAYVDF010000016.1:0-18538 GCA_964450475.1 uncultured Pseudactinotalea sp. | reverse complement strand
TGGGTGGGGGAGAAGGCGGCTTTGGTGCCGGCTTCGGGTTCTCGGACATGTTCGATTTCTTTGCCGCTGCCGCGGGCGGTGGCGCTTCTCGCGGACCGGCATCGCGGACTCGCCGCGGCCAGGACGCCCTCGTTCGTGTCACGCTCACGCTCGAGGAGGTTGCCTTCGGCGTTGCCAAGGACATCGAAGTGGATACGGCCGTTCTGTGTGAGGTGTGTCAAGGATCCTGTACTCGACCCGGCACCCACCCAACGACGTGCCCAACGTGTCAGGGCCGCGGAAATGTTCAACGCGTCGCCCGTTCGTTCTTCGGCAACATCATGACCTCAGCGCCCTGTTCAGACTGTGGAGGCTACGGAACGCTCCTGGCCGACCCGTGCCAGGAATGCTCCGGCGAGGGACGCGTGCGCGCACGCCGCACGATCACGGTCAACATTCCCGCCGGCGTCGACGACGGAACCCGCGTGAAGCTCACCGCTCAGGGCGAAATCGGCCCAGGTGGTGGTCCCGCCGGTGACCTGTATGTCGAGGTCCGCGAAAAAGCTCACGACCTGTTCGTGCGCCGCGGTGACGATCTGCACTGCAATGTTGAAATTCCCATGACGGCCGCAGCGCTTGGCACGGTCATCACCCTCGACACGCTCGATGGGCCTCGTGAGGTCGACGTCGAACCAGGCTCACAGCCCGGCCACACCGTCACTCTGCGCGACCTCGGCGTCGGGCGCCTCAACCGTGGTGGACGCGGGTCTCTGCACGTGCACTTCGATGTGCGCGTCCCTGACAGCCTGACCGATGAGCAGCGCGATCTCCTATCGAGCCTCGCGGAGCTCCGAGGTGAACAAGCACCGGAGGCTCGCGTCGTCTCACAGCGCCCTGGCGTATTCCAACGGTTGAAGGACACCTTCGCCGGCCGCTAATGAGCTACCACACGTTCTACGACCCCAACCTCAGCGCCGCAGCGGGTGAGACGATCACCTTGGACGGAGCCGAAGGTCGGCACGCAACCCAGGTCCGGCGGGTGCGGATCGGTGAAGTGATTGACGTCGTCGATGGACGTGGCATACGCATGCGCGCCGAGGTGGTCGAGGTAGGCAAGGGCGAACTCGACGCTCGCGTGCTCGACGTGATGACCGAACACGGCCCAACGGTCTCGATCACGCTCGTTCAAGCACTTGGAAAGGGCGGGCGCGACGAGGCCGCGATCGAAGCGGCAACCGAACTTGGAGTCGATGCGGTGATCGCGTGGGAGTCCGAGCGCAGCGTTTCCAAGTGGCGCGGGGAGAAGGTCGATAAGGGCCTGCAGCGATGGGAATCAATCATCACCGGCGCGATGAAACAGTCCCGACGCGCGCGTATGCCCGAGGTCCGCGGATATGCACGCGGCACGGAGGTTGTCGACCTCATCAGCGCCGAGGCGACAGTACTCGTGCTCCATGAGAGTGCGACAGAGCCCATTTCGCAGGTCGCACTACCCGCCTCGGGAGAGATCGTCATCGTCGTCGGCCCTGAGGGGGGATTGAGCGATACCGAAGTTGAGCTTCTCACCGAGGGGGAATCGAGACACGCCGTGCTGCTTGGGCGTGAGGTGGTGCGTACCTCGACAGCGGGGCCTGCCGCGATGGCGGTGCTCAATACCCGGCTTGGGCGCTGGTAATGGGAGTAAACTTGGGCGGTAATCCCGAAGAAAGGTCCACTGGATTTTGTCCGCAACGATAACCACGCGAGTGCAGCTCCCCAGCGACCTGCCGCTCATCTCATTTCTAGGGCGCGATGACGAGGTACTCCGCGCCATTGAGAGCGGCTTTCAAGATCTCGATATTTACGCGCGCGAAAATGTCATCACCATCACCGGTGAGAAGTCGCGCGTAGAACTCGCCGAGCAGCTCATCGATGAGCTCGCGATGATTGCAGAATCGGGGCAACCGCTTGGACCTGACGCCGTCAGCCGCGCGATCATGATCCTCACCCAAGCAGGGGGCCAACGCCCAGGACACGTCATGACGACGAGCATTCTGTCGAGCCGGGGACGCACCATCCGCCCAAAAACCGTCGGGCAAAAAAAATATGTTGACGCGATCGATGCGAACACGATCGTGTTTGGGATCGGCCCGGCCGGTACCGGTAAGACGTACCTTGCGATGGCCAAAGCCGTGCGCGCACTCCAGGAGAAGCAGGTCAACCGTATCGTGCTGACCCGCCCCGCGGTTGAGGCAGGTGAACGACTCGGTTTCCTTCCTGGTTCTCTGAGCGAAAAGATCAACCCGTACCTGCGCCCCCTCTATGACGCGCTCCACGACATGGTCGACCCCGAATCTATCCCCGCGCTCATTGCCGCAGGCACGATCGAAGTGGCCCCGCTGGCGTACATGCGCGGGCGAACTCTCAACGACGCGTTCGTCATCCTTGACGAAGCCCAGAACACCTCGGCTGAGCAAATGAAAATGTTCCTCACTCGCCTCGGGTTTGGTTCGAAGGTCGTTGTGACAGGCGACGTTACGCAGATCGACTTGCCCACGGGCATGCAGTCGGGACTGAAGGTCGTCCGCAAGATTCTTACGGATATCGAGGACATCGCGTTCTGTGAACTCACAAGCGCCGACGTCGTGCGCCACAAACTCGTGGGCCGCATTATCGACGCCTACTCCGAATACGACGGGCGGATAAAGAAATGATCGACGTCACAAACGAATCCGGCATCGACGTCAACGAACTAGAGTTCGTCGCGCTTGCCCGCCACGTGCTTGCCGCGATGCACGTCCACCCGCAAGCCGAGCTCGAGATCCGGTTTATCAACCGCGAGGATATGACGGCCCTCAACGGCCAATGGATGGACGAGGAGGGCCCCACCGATGTGCTCTCCTTTCCGATCGACGAACTGCGCCCAGGAACCGAGGACGACCCGAGTGAGGAAGGCATGCTCGGCTCCGTCGTGATCTGCCCGCAGGTCGCGATCGAGCAGGCTCGAGAGGCGGGGCATTCGGCGGTTGAAGAAATGCTGCTGCTGACGACGCACGGGATCTTACACCTGCTCGGATTCGACCACGCGGTACCTGAGGAAGAAGAGGAAATGTTCGCTCTTCAACGCCACCTGTTGTTGACGTTCCTAGCGGGTGCATGATGCCCGCGGAGCCTGCGTCGACGACGCTGATTGTGCTCCTCGTTCTCCTTGCACTGAGCACGATCACGGCATCCGGCCTGCTCGCCGCAGGTGAAGAAGCGGGCCGCGCCGTAACGAAAGCGGCCGCCTCGGAAGCTCGCGCTAATGGGCGCCGCCAAGCCGATGCAATCGAAGAAATTGCGCAGGATCCGAAACTTCCCGTGCGCGCGACCGCCTACGTGCGGCTCGTCCTCGAGATGGCCGGCGCGGTCAGCATCACGCTCGTATTCACGGCGATCTTCCAGCACTGGTGGTCGATCTTCCTCGGAGCCCTCGCTGCCTCGGCGCTCATCATGCTCTTTGTCGTCGGCGTCAGCCCCCGGAGCATGGGCCGGCGAAACCCCGTCGGCGTGCTGCGCTTCATGGCACCGTTCATGCTCATGCTCGCCAACATCGCTGAACCGCTCCAGCGCCTGCGCCGTCAGAAGGAAGAGGACGACGCCGCCCCCGTTGAGGGGGAGGAACTGCAGTTGATGGTCGACCGGGTTGCGGAGTCGGCCGATATCGAAGACGACGAGCGAGAGATGCTCCACTCGGTCTTTGAGCTCTCACGAACTCTGGTTCGTGAGATCATGGTGCCGCGCACCGACATGCTCACGATCGCCCACGATAAGTCGATTGAGGACGGGTTGAGCCTGTTCGTACAATCCGGCTACTCGCGCATCCCCGTCATCGGTGATGGCGTCGATGACCTACGCGGAGTGCTCTACCTCAAGGATTCGCTGCGTTACACGTGGCATAACCCCGACCACCTCGGCACCGAGGTGCACCAGCTCATGCGCAAACCCGTGTTCGTGCCAGAGATGAAGCTCGTGGACGATACCCTCGCGGACATGCGCGCCACCGGTGTGCACATCGCGATGGTCTTCGACGAATACGGCGGTATTGCCGGCCTTGTGACGATCGAGGACATTCTTGAAGAGCTTGTCGGGGATCTTACCGACGAACACGACCAGAACGAACCCGAGGTCACTCCGATTCCTCGGGGCTTTCGCGTGCCCGCGCGTTACCCGCTCACCGAACTCGGGGAGCTGTTTGAGATGGATCTTGCTGATGAGGATGTTGATTCCACGGGGGGCATCGTTGCAAAGGCACTTGGGCACGTGCCGATTCTTGGCTCTGTGGCGCATTGGAACGGTTTGCGCTTCGAAGTGGTAGAAATGTTTGGGCGCAGGCGTCTGCTCCACACCGTTGACGTTACGAGGGATGAGGAATAATGGCTTTTCGATCGGGATTTGCCGGGGTTGTTGGCCGCCCCAATGCGGGCAAGTCAACCCTCATGAATGCCCTAGTGGGGGAAAAGGTCGCGATCACCTCGGGCCGGCCACAAACAACGCGCAGGGCGATCCGCGGAATCGTTAACAAAGACGAGGGTCAAGTCATCCTCGTCGACACCCCCGGCCTGCACCGCCCCCGCACGCTCCTGGGTGAACGGCTCAACGCGCTCGTCATGGATACGCTCTCTGACGTCGATGTCGTGCTGTTCTGCCTGCCCGCCGATCAGAAAGTCGGCCCGGGCGACCGATTCATTGCATCGAAGCTGCGCGGCATCAACACCCCCGTGATCGCGGTCGCGACGAAGAGCGACCTCGTGCCTGCACACCGCATGGCCGAGCACCTGCTGCAGATCCAAGAGCTTGGGGAGTGGGCCGAGATCATCCCGCTGTCAGCAGTCTCAGGTGATCAGCTCGAACTGCTCCTCGACCTCGTCATCAACTACCAGCCCGCAGGGCCGATGCTCTACCCCGAAGGCGAGCTCACCGACGAACCGGATGACGTGCGAATCGCCGAATTTGTTCGTGAAGCAGCCCTCGAAGGGGTGCGGGAAGAACTCCCGCACTCGATCGCCGTCCTCGTCGATGAAATCGTGCCACGCGAGGGACGCGACGACGGCATGGTTGATGTGCGCGTCCACGTATTCGTTGAGCGCGATTCGCAAAAGGCGATCATCATCGGCAAGGGCGGCTCGCGCCTACGGGCTGTGGGGACGAAGGCGCGCAAGGAGATCCAAGAGCTGCTCCAGGTTCCGGTATACCTCGACCTGCACGTGAAGGTCGCGAAAGATTGGCAGAAGGACCCAAAGTTCCTTCAGCGTTTCGGGTTCTAACGTGTTAATGCACCTCCGTGGGAGGGACCGGCGCGCAACGCCCGTTCTCGCACTGACTCTCCTTGTTGCCATGACGATCTCTGTGCTTGGCATGGTTTCTGGCCCGTGGTGGGGGCCCGCCCCCGGGCCGCAGGACATCGTTCCAAAGCAGGCCGACCCGCGCATTACCGACGAGGTGGGCGCGGCAATCGAGCGTTTTCCCACGGGAACCTTTGCGATCACCAAGCGCGAGATCATGGTAGATCTCGGCGATGTGCAGTTACCCGCGCAGCTTATCGAACCCGTCGATGCACCCGAGGGACCGGGGATGGTTTTCATTCATGGAGCGGGGACTGAGAAAATCGGTGCGTTCGTACCGCAAGTCGAGGGCATCGCCTCCGCTGGCATCCGCGCGCTCGTTCCGGCCAAGAACATGGAGACGTACTCCACACGGCACCGTGACTATGAAGGTATGGCGCGCGACTACTTGCGGTCGTGGGAAGCACTGCGTGAACAGCCGGGCGTCGATCCTGACCGCGTGGGCATGTACGGAGAGAGTGAAGGCGCCTGGATTGCCCCGATCGTTGGGGTTCTAGAACCGCGCGTTGACTTCGTGATCCTCGCATCTGCCCCCGTTGTCTCCCCGCGGGAGCAAGCTGCCTACGCGGTCGCGACGTACATGACGAACACGAACGTGCCGCGCGGGCTCTTCCGCTCGATCCCACGTGCTCTTGGTGCGGACATCCCGGGCGGCGGGTTTGAGTACATCGACTTCGACATTCGCCCGTTCTACTCGAAACTGACGCAACCGGTGCTCATGCTGTATGGCACGGCCGACCCATCGATGCCGACAGTCCAAGGGGTGCAGATCACTCGCGACACGCTCGAAGAGCATGGCAATACGGCGTTCACGGCACGCTTCATCACTGGCGCCGATCACGGCTTGAAGCGAGAAAAGATAGTCGTGCCCGAGGTCATGGAGATCCTCTCGGATTGGACCTGGGGCCTGCCCGGCACCGCCCACCCGATCGACCCGATCGCCGGCGCGCACGCCCATCAGCCCTACAATGCCGGTCCCGTGCCGAAGGCGAAGTGGTGGGCATCAGGGAACTTCCTCGTCTACTCCGTGGTCGGCGTGCTCGGCGTGGCGCTCGTTGGTTTGGCGTTGACGGCGTTTGCTTCCGTTCGCGGGTCGGCCCTTGCGTCGCGGTACGCGATGGCGACTGTTCTTGCTGCCCTGAGCACGCTGTGCTTCTTCGTCGCTTACCTTGCCGAAGTCGGGAGCCTCGCCGTGAGCTACCAGACCGACGACATCGTTGTGCGCGGGGGCTGGGCTTTGATCCAGGCGAGCGGGATCTTCGCCGTCGGCGTGCTGGCGTTCTCGCTGCGGGAAGCCTACCTCACCCGCTACACACTACGGCCACTCGCGCGGGTCGGCGCGTGGATCGCGCACGTGGGTACCGCGGGGCTGCTTGTGCTCGCCGCGTACTGGGGTCTGTTTCCGGTTTCATGGTGAGATCTGTGTATAGTTGTCCCTATGCGGTTCACGCTCCTCCTTCGTTGCCGCGGCGAGGCCTGTTAGAAGGCCGGATCCTCGTCGCGGAGTTCGCGTGCCCGGCCTGGCACACCTCATAAAAACTCTCAGCAAGGAACCCGAATGAACCGCCCAATGCCGGTAGAAAAATACCGCCCATTCCAGGAAACTAACCCTGTCCACCTGCCCGATCGCACGTGGCCTGACAATTTCATAACCGCGCCGCCGCGGTGGCTGTCCACGGACCTGCGCGATGGTAACCAGGCGCTGATCGAGCCGATGGACCCGGCTCGCAAACGCCAAATGTTCGACCTCCTAGTTCGGATGGGATACAAAGAAATCGAGGTCGGGTTCCCGGCCGCCTCCCAAACCGACTTCGACTTCGTCCGCTCGATCATCGAAGACGATGCGATCCCCGACGACGTCATCATCTCGGTCCTGACCCAGGCCCGCGAAGACCTCATCGAACGCACCGTGAGTTCGCTTGTTGGCGCAAAGCGCGCGACCGTGCACATGTACAACGCGACCGCGCCGGTGTTCCGCAACGTCGTGTTCCGCAACGACAAGGCCGCGACCGTTGAACTGGCGACGCGTGGCACCCAAGCCGTCATGGATTTCGCCGAGAAGATCCTCGATGAGGACACGATCTTTGGGTATGAATACTCACCCGAAATCTTCACCGACACCGAACTGCCCTTTGCTCTGGAAGTATGTGAAGCGGTCATGGACGTGTGGAAGCCCGACTCGGAGCGCGAGATCATCCTCAACCTCCCTGCGACCGTTGAGCGCTCGACCCCGAACACGTACGCGGACATGATCGAGTGGATGCACCGCAACGTCTCCCGCAGGGAGCACGTCGCTATTTCGGTCCACCCGCACAACGACCGAGGAACCGCCGTTGCGGCAGCTGAGCTCGCCGTCATGGCTGGCGCCGACCGCGTCGAGGGATGCCTATTTGGGCACGGAGAGCGCACCGGAAACGTCGACCTCGTGACCCTCGGCATGAACCTGTACTCCCAGGGCATCGATCCGGGCATTGACTTCTCCGACATCGACGAGATTCGCCGCACCGTCGAGTACTGCACCCGCATGGACGTCCACCCCCGCTCCCCGTACGCCGGCGACCTCGTATACACCGCCTTCTCCGGCTCCCATCAAGACGCCATCAAGAAGGGCTTCGACGATCGCGCACGCCGCGTGGAGGAAGCCGGCGGCGACGAAACCGCCGTCGCGTGGGACATCCCGTACCTACCGGTCGACCCTCAAGACCTCGGACGCAACTACGAAGCGGTCATCCGCGTCAACTCCCAATCAGGCAAGGGTGGGGTCGCCTACTTGCTCGCGTCCACGCGCCACTTCGACCTGCCGCGCCGCCTGCAGATTGAGTTCTCCCGAGCTGTGCAGGCGCGCTCCGAAGCATCGGGTGGGGAGATGACCGCGGAGCAAATCTGGGAGATCTTCGTCGACGAATACCTGCCCGCCTCCCTCGTTGGCGACAAGCTCACCCCGTGGGCGCGTTTCCGCCTCGGTGCGACGAAGGTCAAGTCGAGCGGCGACGGCAGCCACGATGAGCTCACCGCAGTGTTGTTTGACGGCGAGGAAGAGCACACGCTCGTTGCCACCGGCAACGGTCCGGTCGCCGCGTTCGTCAACATCCTTGGACAGCGCGGGATTCACGTGGCCGTTCTCGACTACGCCGAGCACGCGCTCTCTGAAGGTGGCGATGCGAGCGCTGTTGCCTACGTCGAGTGCGAGATCGATGACGAGATCATTTGGGGTGTTGGGATCGACCCATCGATCACCACAGCAACGCTCCAGGCGATCATGTCGGCGACGAACCGCGCCATCCGCGGCAAGTAACCCACGCCCGAGGCTCCGCCCTATTTTGCGCGGAAGTGAGAGAATAGCGGAGTGAAGTTATACCGGGATGAAGCAGTCGTGCTACGTACCCGCAAGCTCGGTGAGGCAGATCGAATTATTTCCTTCCTCACCAAAGAGCACGGGCAGGTACGCGCCGTAGCCAAGGGCGTGCGGCGCACGACCTCCCGGTTTGGTGCCCGCTTGGAACCCTTCAGCGTCGTCGACGTGCAGCTCTATACCGGCCGGAACCTTGACACGGTGACCCAAGTGGATACTCTCGCTCCCCACGGGCGGCGAATCTGCGCTGACTACGCACTCTTCACCACGGCGACGGTCATGGTGGAAACGGCCGAGCAGTTAGCCTCGATCGAACGGGAACCGGCGACCCAGCAATATCTGCTGCTCATCGGAGCGCTGCACGCGCTGGCTGAGGGCATGCACGCGCCATCGCTCATCCTCGATGCTTACCTCCTCCGCGCACTGGCGATCGGGGGGTGGGCCGCGAGCTTCACCGAGTGTGCGCGTTGCGCCGAACCCGGTCCGCACCGAGCGTTCAATCCCGCCGTTGGGGGGATGGTATGCATGAGCTGTCGCCCGCCAGGCTCGGCTGCCCCAGCGCCAGAGACGATCGAGCTTCTAGGTGCGCTGCTGTCCGGGGACTGGGAGGAGGCGGACGCCTCCGAAGATCGCCACCGCACTGAAGGGTCGGGACTCGTCGCCGCCTACACCCAGTACCACCTAGAGCGCCGCCTGCGCTCACTTCGCCACGTGGAGCGCGCATGACTCCTGTGCCGCCCCCGCCGCACCCCAGCGGCGCCCGCCCGCCCAAGTTGCCACCTGAGCTGGTGCCCAAGCACGTCGCCGTCGTCATGGATGGGAATGGTCGGTGGGCAAACGAGCGCGGACTACCCCGAACGGCAGGCCACGAGGCTGGCGAAGAGGTGCTGCTCGACGTCGTCGCCGGTGCGATCGAACTTGGCATCACGCACGTGAGCGCGTACGCGTTCTCGACCGAAAACTGGGCCCGATCGCCCGCTGAAGTTCGATTCCTCATGGGCTTTAACCGAGACGTGCTGCGACGCCGGCGTGACCAGATGAACGAATGGGGCGTTCGTGTGCGCTGGGCTGGCCGGCGCCCCCGCCTTTGGAAATCGGTCATCAAAGAACTTGAAACCGCGGAAGAGCTAACGAAGTCGAACACAACGTGCACGCTGACGATGTGCGTGAACTACGGCGGCCGGGCAGAACTGGCAGACGCGGCGGCGAAGATCGCGCGAGATGCGGCGTCCGGAAAAATAAATCCCGACCGGATCACCGAGGCGACCATCGCGCGCTACCTTGATGAGCCCGATCTTCCCGATGTCGACATGTTTTGGCGCACCGGAGGGGAACGGCGGGCGTCGAATTTCCTTATTTGGCAATCCGCGTATGCCGAGATGGTGTTTACCGATGTGCAGTGGCCCGACATCGATCGGCGGGACCTGTGGGATGCGGCCGTGGAGTTTGCGCGCAGGGATCGCCGCTATGGCGGGGCGATCGACCAGGTAGGTAGCTAGCCTCTAGCCTGCGGTATCGGCCTTTTTCGGGGTCTCGGACTGGGTAGCGTCGACGATCTGCTGCACCGTTGAGGCAATCTCATCAGGCTTGGGTCCGGTAACGCCCGGGATCGGGCAGGATGCCGGCTCGGGGTGGCTGGGACGGAATCGCAGAATGTAGGCGATGACCGCGATGAACCCAAGGAACACGAGCGCGGCACGGCCGGGGTACTCGCGTGCCTGGGTGAAGAGGTACGTCCAGACGAGGAAACCGCCCGTTGCGTAGAACAGGCCCCACACGAATGCGCCCGGCAGTTGGGCAAGAAGGTATTTCCACCACGAGATGCGCAGGATGCCGGCGCCGGCTTGAACCATCGATTGGAAGCCAACGGTGACGTAGGACAGGGGAACCATGACTAGGCCCCAGCGGTGGATCGCGCGGACGCCGGGGTCGGCACCTCCGCGGTCGAGCCAGAGCATCGTTTTGCGCAGTGGCCCGGTTCGAACCGTGACCTCGGCGGCCTGGTTGTGGCGACTTTTTCGCAGAGCCCCTTCGGTGACTCCACGCCCGAGCCAGTACATCATTTGACCACGGGCGAGTCCCATCGCGGAAAGTACGGCTACGGCGAGCCAGTAGGGCATTGCTGCGAGAAAATCAGGCACGGTTCTCCTGGATCAACTGGGCCGAGGCGCACGTTGCGCACAGGCCAAAGATCTCGGCCGTGTGATCGACATCGACGAAGTTATGTTCTTGGGCCACCCGGGTCGCCCACTGCTCAACGGTCTTCGCATCGATCTCTACGGTACGGCCACATTCGCGGCACACGAGATGGTGATGGTGTTCTGCCCGCACGCAGCGACGGAAAAGGGTCTCGCCATCGTCGGCTCGCAACACGTCGATCTCGCCGGAGTCGGCGAGGGCAGTGAGTGTGCGGTACACGGTGGCAAGACCCACGGAGTGTCCACCCTCAGAAAGGATGGTGTGAAGCTGCTGCGCGGAAAGGAATTCGCTCGTCGTTTCAAGAAGGTCAAAGACTGCGGCGCGCTGGCGCGTCATCCTCTTCATACCGGCTCCCGATCTGACACAACTTCCTTGGGAGTCATCTTACGTCGTTGAAGTCGCGTATGCACACCCGAGGTGATCCCGAAAGCTGTAATGGCGAGCACAACGATCGTGGCACCCGGTGGGGCCGGGTAGATGAAGGTGATGAGAAGCCCGGCAACGCTGACGATTCCGCCGATCGCCATCGACAGCCACAGTGTCGAGGAGAAGGATTTCGCGAAGATCTGCGCGAGCACCACGGGAACGATCATGAGGGCGCTCACGAGGAGGAGCCCAACCACCCGCATCGAGACCGTCACGGTGAGCGCTGCGACCACGGCGATGAGCGCGTTGAGTGGCGCGACCGGGAGTCCGGAAGCGCGCGCAAACTCCTCGTCATAACTGACGGCGAACAGCGCCGTCCGTAATCGAAGACCAACGAGGAGGATGACGGCGGCGAGGATGACCGTGAGCCAGACATCAAACTGCGTCACGGTGGCGAGGGAGCCGAAAAGGTAGCCGGTGAGGTTGGCGCTCGTGCCGCCGGCGATCGAGATGATGAGCACGCCGCCAGCGATGCCGCCGTAAAAGAGGAGGGCGAGGGCGACGTCACCGGAGGTCTTGCCTCGGTCGCGCATGTACTCGATGAGGAGAGCGCCGACGATGGCGGCGACAATTGCGCCAGGGACGGCGTAAGCGTCGGGTACGGCCGCTCCGGTGAGGGAGCCAGCGAGCCAACCCGCGCCGACACCCGTGAGGGCCACGTGGCCGATGCCATCGCCGAGGAGGGAGAGGCGGCGTTGGACGAGGAATGTGCCAACGATCGGTGCAATCAGACCAACGAGCACAGCGACGATGAGGGAGCGTTGCGCCATGGGGGAGGAGAGGAGTTCGAGACCAGTCATGTGCCTTACCAGCCGATCGGGTTGTCGGCGGATGCGAAAGTGGTATCCCCGGTTTCGTCAAAGGCGGTGTCGTGGCCGGCGATCTCGTGGAACGCATCTTCGGCTGGGTCGACGTGGTGCGGCACGCCGTCGATGACGACGCACTCGTGGGAGATAACGCCCTGTGCGATCGTCGCGGTGCGCGTGATGACGTGAGCGAAGTGGCCGAGATCGTGAAGCACGAGGAGGATCGCGCGGCCCTCGGCGGCGAGCTCACCGAGGAGGTCTGCGACTTCCTTGCGGCGGCGTTCATCAACCCCAGCGGTTGGTTCATCGAGCACGAGTAGGTCTGGATCGCGCACGAGAGCACGGGCGATCGCGACGCGTTGAGCCTGACCGCCGGAGAACGTTGCGACCTTCTCATCAGCGCGGTGCGCCAAGCCAACGGTTTCGAGTGCTGCGATGATGGCGTCGCGGGATCGCGGGGTGCGTAGCCACGGCGTCGACACGAGCCCAGTGCGCACAACCTCGGCTGCCGTTGCGGGAATAGTCGTGGGCGCAAGAATGCGCTGGGGTACATACCCAAGGCGATGCCACGGAACCTCGCGCCGGTTCGTTGTGTCGACGCCGAACAGTTTGGCCGTGCCGGCGGTCGGTGTGATGAGTCCCGTCGCGGCGCGCAGCAGCGTCGATTTCCCGGAGCCGTTCTCTCCGAGGATGGCCATGACATCCCCGGGACGTACCCGGAGATTAATGTCCCTCAGGATCGGCTTGGAATCGAAAGATACCGCGAGGTGGGAGACGTCTAAGACTGGCAAGCGAGACCCTCCTTTAAGGCCTCAAGGTTAGCGTACATAACGCTGAAGTAGTCTTCGCCATCGGCGACCGTCTCGATGGGGTCTAACTCCCTCGCCGCGATCCCGAGTTCTCCGGCGAGAACCTCAGCGATCTTCATTTCACCTGGCTCGCCAAAGACGACAGGTAGGCCGAGATTCTCGATCTGGTTGCGCGTGGCAGCGAGCGCTGCGGGCGAGGGCTCAGTTTCGGGATCGACCCCAGCGATCGCGATCTCTGTCAGCCCATAGAGATCTGCGAGGTAGGCAAACGCGGAGTGGCCCGTGACGAAGGAATCGTGGGTGCAGGAGGCGAGCGCCGTGGAATAGTCCTCATCGAGTTTCGCGAGCGAGAGTTTCACGTTGCTCGCATTCTCGGCGTAGTCCTCAGCGTTGTCTGGATCGGCCTCGGCGAACGCGTCGGCGATGGCGTCCGCGGCGAGCATCATGCGCTTGGGGTCAAGCCAAAAGTGTGGGTCACGTACGCCATCCCGGGATTGGATATCGACCGCAGATGCGAGGTCGATATCCGAATCGCTTTCGGCTGCGGCCGCATCGACCGCCGGCTGGAAGCCACCAAGAATGAATGAAACATCGGCGGTCCCGATGAGCGAGGCATCCTGAATCGTCAGTTCGACGTCGTGGGAATCCGCGCCAGCGGGCACAACGTTCGTGAGATGAATGTGTTCGCCGCCAATCTCAGAGGCGAGGTACTCCAATGAATAGTAGGAGACAGCCACGTCGATTGCGTCAGGGCTGGGTTTATCCTGGGTTGTGGTCGCACATCCAGCAGCGATGAGGGCGGTGGCGGCGGTGAGCGCAAGCGTGCGCTGAAGTTTCTTCATGATAATCATTCTCACTACTATTGGGAACGATTGTCAACAAGGGCGGTGTGGTTTACGCCACCCTGAACACCTGGGTTCGGGGTGGGAGAATGGCTCAGTGATGAAGTTTGGCTCGATCTCTCTTGGCGTTCCCGTCGTGCTCGCCCCGATGGCTGGGGTGACCAACGCGCCCTTCCGCGCGCTTTGTCGCCGCGAGGCAGTTCGAGGGCTTACGCATGACGGCCCGTTGGCGCAGAAAGCGCGTACTGCCGACGCCCCAGCGGGGTTGTACGTGACAGAGATGGTGACCTCCCGGGCGCTCGTTGAGCGCAGCCCGGAATCGATCCGCATGATCAGCCATGACCCGGCAGAACTGGCCATCGAAGAATCTGGCCACGTGCGTAGCGTGCAGCTCTACGGCGTTGACCCCGCCACCGTGCACGCCGCAGTGAGCATGCTGTGCGAGGAAGACCGCGCCGATCATATCGACCTCAACTTCGGGTGCCCCGTGCCTAAGGTCACGCGCAAGGGCGGGGGTGCGGCATTGCCGTGGAAGCACGAACTGTTCGGCAGAATCGTTACTGGCGCTGTGGAAGCAGCCGCGCCGTATGGCGTTCCTGTCACGGTGAAGATGCGGATGGGTATTGACGCCGAGCACCTCACCTTCCTTGATGCCGCCCGTCAGGCAGAAGATGCCGGTGTCGCAGCGGTTGCCCTGCATGCACGCACCGCCGCGCAGCACTACTCAGGCACGGCCGAGTGGGACGCGATCGGCGAACTGAAACAGCACGTGACCTCGATCCCCGTCCTTGGCAACGGCGACATTTGGTCTGCGGAGGACGCCGTGCGGATGGTCGAGCACACGGGCTGCGATGGCGTCGTTGTGGGGCGCGGTTGCCAGGGAAGGCCCTGGCTCTTTCTCGACCTCGTTGCCGCGTTCACTGGTTCTGATGACCGGATCCGCCCGGGGCTTCGCTACGTGACCGAAACTATCCGTGAACACGCGGTGCTCCTCACCGAGCACATGGGTGATGAAAACCGCGCCCTGCGGGAATTGCGCAAGCACATGGCGTGGTATCTCAAGGGCTACGAGGCTGGCTCTGAGAAGCGGAAGGCATTTGGCCTAGTCTCCAGCATTGCGGAACTCGACGACCTGATCGCAGGTCTTGACCTCGAGCAGCCCTACCCAGGTATCGGCGCCGAGGGACCGCGCGGGCGCGCAGGCTCGCCACGAGTACCGGCGCTACCAGAGAACTGGCTCGTATCCCAGGAGCTTGATGACGCGCACCGCCAGCGCCTGCATGAAGCAGAACTGAGCATCTCCGGCGGCTAACTCCCACAGCTTGCCCGAGGAGCGAACGAGCCTGGGGAACACGGATCCGGTAGGGGTGGAAAGAGACTATTCTGGGGTTAGTGAGCACCTACGAATCCTTTGATCAGCAGCGCTGGTGGCAGGAAGCGCCGAAAAACTCCCACCGCACCGCCTTCGAGCGCGATCGCGCCCGAGTTGTGCACTCCTCTGCGCTGCGCCGCCTCGGCTCCAAGACTCAGGTGCTTGGCCCGGGAACAGACGATTTCGTTCGCACCCGGCTCACCCACTCTCTCGAAGTGGCACAGGTCGGGCGGGAACTTGGAAAGAGCCTCGGTTGCGACCCCGACGTCGTCGACGCCGCGTGCCTCTCCCACGACCTTGGCCACCCGCCCTTTGGGCACAACGGCGAGGCAGCTCTTGACCTCGCGGCCGTATCGATTGGTGGGTTTGAGGGCAACGCCCAAACCCTTCGCCTCCTCACCCGTCTCGAACCGAAGGCGTTCATGGACGACGGAACTCCCGTTGGTCTGAACCTCACCCGAGCTAGTCTCGACGCTTCAATCAAATATCCGTGGCACGCGGCCGCCGCACCGCTCCGCGCAGATGGCACTCGGAGCCCAAAGTTCGGGGTCTATGAATCCGATACGCCCGTGTTCGAGTGGGTCCGGCAGGGTGCACCCGAGGGCCGGCGATGCCTCGAAGCCCAGGTCATGGACTTATCCGATGACATCTCCTACTCAGTCCACGACCTTGAAGATGGAATAGTGGGCGGGCGCATTCCTGCGGACGTGCTGTGGGACGAGAGTCACTACGACTCGATCCTCGCGCACATCTCCGATTGGTACCGCCCCGACTTCACCGGCAGCCAACTCGTCTCGGCCATGGAGCGCCTGCGCGAGCTTCCCTCGTGGCCGCGCAGCTTCGACGGCTCCCGCCAAGCACTCGCGCAACTAAAGAACCTCACCTCCGACCTCATCGGCCGCTTCAGCCTCGCCGCGGCGCACGCCACGCGGGCGAAGTTTGGCGATGGCCCGCTCGTGCGTTACGACGCCGATCTCATTGTGCCGGCCGATATCGAAGCAGAGATCACGGTCCTCAAAGGCCTAGCGGCCACCTTCGTCATGGCACCGCGCGAGCTTGAGCCGATGTACAAGGCTCAGCGCACGACCCTTACCCAGCTGGTCGACGTTCTCAGCGACCGACCCGAAAACCTCGAACCGCTATTCGCTGCTGACTACCGCGAGGCGGCCAGCGATGCTGACCGCTTGCGCGTCATAGTCGATCAAGTGGCCTCACTGACCGATGACTCTGCCCTTATGCTCCACGCTGACCTGTGGGGCGTCGATACAGGCATGGGTGCTTCGGTGCGGGCGTAGGGGCGGGTGCGATGGCGGGGCTAATCCGGAACGAGGACATCCAAGCCGTACGCGAACGCGTGCGGATTGAGGACGTCGTCGGAGCGCATGTCACGCTGCAGCGCGCCGGTGTTGGGTCAATGAAGGGCCTGTGCCCCTTCCACGATGAACGCACCCCGAGCTTTCACGTGCGTCCGCAGATGGGGTTCTACCACTGCTTCGGCTGCGGAGAAGGTGGCGACGTCATCGACTTCGTTATGAAGATTAACCACCTCCCGTTTACCGAAGCGGTCGAGTTCCTCGCAGGTCAGGTCGGTTACACGCTCCGCTACGAAGATTCCGGCCAGGGCGGAGATCGCCGGCCGCGCGACCCGAACCGTCGCGCCCGCCTCATTGCCGCGCACCGCGACGCCGCGGAGTTTTATTCGCAGAACCTCGGCTCACCCGAGGCAGCGCCGGCGCGTCAATTCCTCGCAGAGCGCGGCTTCGACCGTTCCGTGGCTGAGCAGTTCGGAGTCGGGTATGCACCGAAGGGGTGGAGCAACCTTTTTGACCACCTGCGAAAGAAGGGCTACACCGAGCAGGAGCTCTCAGCAGCGGGTCTCGTATCGCAAGGGCGACAAGGATCCTATGACCGCTTCCGTGGGCGCCTCATGTGGCCGATCCGTGACACAACCGGCTCGGTCGTCGGATTTGGCGCACGCAAACTATACGACGACGATGAAGGGCCGAAGTACCTCAACACCCCAGAGACCCCAATCTATAAGAAGGCCCAAGTCCTCTACGGCCTTGACCTTGCCAAACGTGACATGGCGAAGAACAAACGCGTCGTTGTCGTTGAGGGCTATACCGATGTCATGGCGATGCATGTCGCTGGCGAAACCACTGCTGTCGCAACCTGTGGAACAGCATTCGGCACAGACCACATTCGTGTCGTTCGCCGCATCATCGGCGACTCCGCCACGGGTAGCTCTGGGGTTCTGCTTTCCTCGGGGCAGGCCATCGGCGGGGAAATTATTTTTACTTTTGACGGCGACGAAGCTGGGCAAAAAGCTGCGCTCCGCGCGTTTGCCGAAGACGAGCGCTTCGGCGCGCAAACCTTTGTCGCGATCGAGCCGTCGGGCATGGACCCGTGCGACCTTCGACTTGCCAAGGGAGATGAGGCGCTACGCGACCTCGTTGCAGCCAAGAAGCCGCTGTTTGAATTCGCCATCACATCAGTGATTAAGGGTCTAGATCTCGACTTGGCTGAAGGTCGCGTTGCTGGACTTCGTGCCGCTGCTCCAGTTGTTGCGCAAATTCGTGACGCCGCACTGCGTGGGGAGTACGCACGTCGCCTAGCGGGCTGGCTCGGCATGGATGAAGCCGCGACTTTAAAGGCCGTTAACGCGGCCTCTCGCAGGCCTTCGCGCCAGCAGTTTCAGGCCCCCGTTGACCAGTCTACGAATAGCGATGTCCACGGTGGTGCTCCGCGAATCACCGGCCCTGACGCTGCAACGTTGCGCGACCCGGTAGTGCGCCTTGAACGTGAAGTTCTCGCCGTGGTTCTGCAGCTCCCGCAGTTTGCTCTTGTTGCGGGGTTTGACGACTTCGGTGCCGAGACCTTCCACGTGCCGGCGTTCCGCTCAGTTCATGACGTCATCCGCGCGAGTGGTGGAGTGGCTGCCTACGGGCAAAAGGTCGCGGAACTTTCTGCCGAAGGAGCCGGCGCAACAGCGCACGAGAAGGCGATCACCACGTGGGCCGAGTCAATCCTCGAAGCGGCAGGCCCTCTAGCCACGCTCATCACCGAGCTTGCGGTGACCCCCCTCCCGCATGACCAGCCGGAGGCGATGGGGGAGTGGGCCCAAGGAGTGGTCGTCGCACTTGGACGCCTCGTGCTCACGCGACAGATCGGTGAGCTGCGAGCACGCCTCGCTCGCACCGACCCCAACGATGAGACGTATGCGAGTACGTTTGCCGAGCTAATCGACGTCGAAAAACGGCACCGCGCGCTCGGCCAAAGCGACTGACCGCTCGCCGATATGCACGCGTGCGTGTTCTATGTGTAAAGTTATCGCCGGACGCCCCAGTAGCTCAGCTGGTTAGAGCAGCGGACTCATAATCCGTCGGTCGT
>CAYVDF010000015.1:0-19508 GCA_964450475.1 uncultured Pseudactinotalea sp. | reverse complement strand
TCATTCTTCACGTCGTTGATGCCTCCCATGACGATCCGCGCGGGCAAGTTTCTTCCGTACGCACCGTGCTCCGCGACATCCCTGGCACCGATGACATCCCTGAACTTATCGTTCTAAACAAGGTTGACCTCGCCGAACCCGTAGTCGTTGCGGGTTTGCGCACGGCCGAACCAAACGCCGTCACCGTCTCTGCCCGAACGGGGGAGGGCGTTGAGGAACTGCTCGAGAAGATCGGTGAACTCCTCCCGCGCCCACGCGTGCGCGTTGAAGCACTGGTGCCCTATGACCGCGGCGACCTTGTGCACCGTGCGTACACCACGGGTGAGGTTATCAGCGAGGAGCACGATGCTGAAGGCACCCGTCTCGTAGCCCTCGTCGACGAAATGTTGGCCGAGGAGCTGCGTGCCGTTAGCTAAAAATTCGCGGCAGTTGAGACAATGACGGGCGTGAATTCCCAACTGCAAAGCGTGCTCGCCGCCGTCGTCGATGAACTTGGCGGCACCGCCCGGACTGGTCAACAACGCATGACCGACCTCGTCGCCGAGGCGTTGCGGGAGGGAAACCACGCGCTGATCCAAGCCGGAACGGGAACGGGTAAGTCGATGGCTTATCTCGTGCCCACGCTTCTGCATACGCTCCAGACCCGCGAACGCGCAGTCATTTCAACGGCGACGCTCGCCCTGCAACGCCAGATCATCGGAATCGATGCCCCGCTCGCGGCTCGCGTCGTCAAAGAACACACAGGGAAGTCGGCCAAGGTCGCGCTGCTGAAGGGCTGGCACAACTACATCTGCTTGCAAAAGGTGCGCGGCGGCTACCCGCAAGATTCTCTTTTCGACGTCTCCGAGGAACCCAGCGTCGGGATGGAGGCAGCGGAGGATCACGAAGTACCAACCTCAGACCTCGGGGCGCAGGTTATGCGCCTTCGTGAGTTCGCCGAAGAATCGGACACTGGCGACCGCGATGACCTGCCGATTGGCGTGAGCGACCGGGCCTGGCGGCAGGTGTCGGTCACGAAGCTTGAATGCCTCGGCGCGAAGTGTCCGCTCATCAACGACTGTTTCCCGGAGGCGGCCCGCAACGAGGCGAACGAGGCCGATGTCGTCGTCACAAACCACGCAATGCTTGGGGTCGTCGCTGCCGGTAACGCGCAGGCCCTTCCCGAGCACGAGGTGCTCATCATCGATGAGGCGCACGATCTCGCCTCCCGCGTGACGTCGCAGGCAACTCAGGAAATTTCCGCCCCTGGCGTTGAGTCGGTCGCACGCATCGTTCGCCGGCAGGCTGGTTTGACGACGACCTCGCTCGATGAAGCGGCCGAGTACCTACGCGAATCACTAGCCCACGCACCCAGCGGGCGATTCACGCGCGGCCTGCCACTCGACCTCAACGCGGCGATCAGGGACATCTCTGAAGCGGCGCGCGCCCTCCTAATGACGATGCGAGAAGAGAAGCCCGCCGATGCTGCCTCGATTCACATGGCGCGCACGGAGGTGCAACAACTGCAGGAGATTTCCGACCGCCTCCTCAGTGACGACCTCACGACAGGCAGCGACGTCGCATGGCTCGAATCGCCGAGACGCCCCGGAGACCCACCGAGGATTTACGTCGCGCCCCTTGACGTTGCGAGGCGAATCCGCAATCACTTGCTCGATGAGCGCGCCGTCGTTGCGACCTCGGCGACCCTAGCGCTCGGCGGAAAGTTCACCGCGATGGCGAACGCAATGGGGTTCCTCGACGAGTACGAGGCGCATCTAGTGGATTCGCCGTTTGATTACTCGAAACAGGGAATTCTCTATACGCCAGCGCACCTGCCACCCCCCGGCCGTGACGGCATCGACGAGGACGTGCACAAGGAAATCGTCGATCTCATCGATGCGGCCGGTGGGCGCACGCTCGGGCTCTTCTCCTCGCGCCGCGGAGCCGAAGCGGCAGCGCAGTACGTGCGCGAGCACTCCGATTATCCCGTTCTTCTTCAAGGAGAGGACAGCATCGGAGTGCTCGTGAGGGAGTTCCTTGCGAACGAGGAAGCGTGCCTTTTTGGAACGCTGAGCCTGTGGCAGGGGATCGATGTTCCTGGGCCTGCGTGCACCCTCGTCATCATGGATCGCATTCCTTTCCCGAGACCCGACGACCCGATCATGTCGGCGCGCACGGAAGCGGTCAACCGCAGCGGGGGCAACGGGTTTATGGCCATCTCAGCGACCCACGCCGCGTTGCTCCTCGCGCAAGGCACAGGGCGCCTCATTCGCCGCCTCGATGACCAGGGTGTCGTGGCTATTCTTGATTCACGGGTGGCAACGCGCCAGTACGGAGGTTTTCTCCAGGCCTCGCTCCCGCCGTTGTGGCGAACAAAGGAGCCGAGCGTAGTGCGAGGGGCACTAGCTCGGCTCAATGAGGCGCGGCAGAATTAGATGCTGCGCAGCACAGCGGTGACGCGACCAAGAATGCGCGCGTGCTTGCCGTTAATAGGGGAGTAGGTGTCGTTCGCGGGCATGAGCCACGGGCCATCCTTCGTCTTGCGCAGGACCTTGACCGTCGCCTCGCCATCGAGCATTGCGGCAACGATGTCGCCATTTTCGGCATCGAACTGTGAACGGACGGCGACGTAATCACCGTCGCAGATCGCGGCGTCGATCATCGACTCGCCCGTGACTCTAAGGAGAAATACTTCCCCTTCACCAACAAGCTGTTTCGGCAGCGGGAAGACGTCCTCAACAGTTTGCTCGGCCAGGATCGGACCTCCTGCTGCGATCCGACCAACGATCGGTACGAGCGCCGGCTCGACCGTCATGGCGCCATCCTGGGTCGAGACAACCATGCCCTTCATCGATACCGGTGCGTAATCGTCGTCAATAATTTCAATCGCGCGGGTTGAGACCGGGTCACGGCGCAGGAGACCTTTTTCTTCAAGGACCTGGAGTTGGTACTTCACCGACGATGGACTTGATAACCCAACGGCGTCGCCAATTTCACGCATGGTCGGCGGGTACCCGCGTTCGCTTAAGCTCGTGCGGATGAATCCCATGATCTGGCTCTGGCGGTTGGATAGTTTGACCGGCTTCTTTTCCTTGTTGTCGCTCATTGCTTCCCCTCGTTGATGCTCTGGCGCTTCCCGTGTCACACCCCCGTGGTGTGGTTGTTATTGACCAGTTTAGAACCAGAAAGCGCGATCGGCAAACAAATGTTCGACCGGAGTGTCGACAACGATGAATGTTCGTGCTACGTTCGTACTAATTACCGGCGAACAATAGTTCGAGGAGAGATCATGGCAATCAAAACTCTACACACCGCCCCGCCGCGTGGTGCGGCGCGCCGCGTCGACGATGTCGTGGCTCGCACGCGCGTGAGTGCCGCGGGGGTCTCGGTGCTGTCGCCCGTGCAGGACTCGTTCGACGACTTCCCGGAATTCGATGCTTTTCTCGCAGACTTTCGCGAATTTGAGCGGAAAGCCACTTCGTTCGCAGCAGTCCCCGCTGTCCGGGAGCCGCGTCCGCTGCGCATAGTTGAGCCTATTGTCGCTGCCCCTGAGCCTAAGGGCGGCACTCGCTCGGCGGCATCGGATCCGGCGTTTGAACGCGACGTTGAGGTGGCCTGTGAGCTTGCCACATCTGTGCGATCGCCTAGAACGCATGTCGAACCGTCCGCCCTAGAGTCTCTCGCGGCACCTGTCGCGAGCCCCGTTGCCGCACCGGAAAAGTATCGATTCACGAATCGTGGCCTGCGCGTACTTGTTGCGCTCGGGTTCGCCCTGTCGATTCTCATTGGCGGCGCCATCGGGGCTGTCATGGCAGAGGCTCCCGGGAGCGGTGAAACCACCATCGTGACCGTGCACCCCGGTGACTCGCTGTGGTCGATCGCGAGTTCGCTCACCGCCCCTGGGGAAGACGTACGCTCGGTGCTCCACGAGATCTCGGAACTCAATGGCCTCGACAGTTCGGTCATCACTGCCGGCCAAAACCTCGTCGTGCCTGTCAGGTAGAAACGTCCCGAGAGTTGCAGCACGCTCATGAACCCCGTAATCTGCAATAGTTACGCCAATGTAATTAGCAGCGAATGGGAAGGGGATTGCGACGTGCATTGCCCATTTTGCCGCCACCCAGACTCCAGAGTGGTCGATTCTCGCACCGCAGAGGATGGATCCTCCATTCGCAGGCGCCGCCAATGCCCCGAGTGCGGGCGCCGCTTCACGACCGTGGAATCGACGAGCCTGTCAGTGATGAAGCGATCAGGGATTGTCGAGCCATTCAGCCGCGACAAAATTATTGCCGGCGTGCGCAAGGCGTGCCAAGGCCGGCCCGTCAGCGAAACCGACGTCGCTCTCCTTGCCCAGCAAGTTGAGGAAAAAATTCGCGCTACCGGTGTCGCCGAAGTTGATGCTCACGAGGTGGGGCTCACCATCCTCGAACCACTGAAAGATCTCGATGAGGTCGCCTACATGCGCTTTGCGAGTGTCTACCGCAACTTCAGTTCGCTAGAAGACTTTGATTCCGCTATTCAAGCTTTGCGTCGCCATCGCGATGCCGCCTCGGCTGTCGGTGGTGAGGGAGGGGAAGCCCTCACCACCGACAGCAACTAATTCTTAGTTGTTCGAGGAGCGCGGCGCCCACAGGTTGATGTCGCCATCGCGGGCGTATTCATCAATGGCAGCGAGCTCATCGTCTGTGAATGTGAGGTTCTGCAGCGCACCGAGATTGTCAGCAAGCTGCTCAACGGTCGAGGCTCCAACGAGCGCTGTAGTCACGCGCTCATCGCGCAGAACCCATGCGATCGCCATCTGCGCGAGAGATTGACCCCGCCCTTCTGCGATCTCGTTCAGAGCGCGAATGTTGGTGAGGTTTTCCTCAGATAAGAAGCCCGTGCGCAACGAGGAGCCGGCAGCAGCTCGGGAGTCTGCCGGGATTCCGTTGAGGTAACGATCGGAAAGCATTCCCTGGGCGAGAGGTGAGAACACGACATTGCCTAGTCCTGCATCGCCGATGACATCAAGGAGGGATTCTCCTGAGTCATCAGGTTCCTCGATCCAGCGGTTGATCATCGAATATGACGGTTGATGGACAAGCAGATCCAAGCCGATGTCTTCGGCGACCGCCAAGGCTTCGCGCGTCCGGGTTGCCGAGTACGACGAAATTCCTGCGTACAGTGCTCGGCCTGAGTCGACCGCCGTCTTCAACGCTCCCATCGTTTCACGCAGCGGTGTGTCCGGGTCGTAGCGGTGAGAGTAGAAAATATCCACGTAATCAACACCGAGACGCCCCAGCGACTGGTCTAGGGAGGACAGGAGGTACTTGCGGGTTCCCCACTCGCCATAAGGGCCGGGCCACATGCGGTACCCCGCCTTGGACGTGATCACCATTTCATCGCGCAGGCCGGCAAAGTCGGTGCGCAGGATCTCGCCGAAGTTCTTCTCCGCGGATCCGGGCGGCGGCCCGTAGTTGTTGGCGAGGTCGAACTGAGTAATGCCGTGATCGAACGCGTAGGTCACAAGCTCGCGTTGGCGCGCTAGGGCCGTGCCATCGCCGAAGTTGTGCCACAGGCCAAGGGAAATCAGGGGCAGTTGGAGGCCGCTTTTTCCCGTGCGGCGCATGGGCATGAGCTCGTAGCGATTCGGTGCAGGTTGGTACATCCTGCCAGCATACTCACTCTGGTTTCACCAGCAAGCGCGACCCGGGCTAGTCGGTCAGTGCGCCGTTAAGGCTGCGCACGCGGATCGTTGCCTCGATATCTTCCAGCGCCCGCAGAGCCTCGGCTGAAAGCGGGAAGGCGATATCGGTACTCACGTACCCAAGGTCGCCCTCGGTGGCGAGCATCTGCGCCTCAATGTTGGCCCCGACGTCGCTGAGGATGCTGTTAACAGCGGCAAGGACCCCGGGCACGTTGCGGTGTAGGTGCGTGAAGCGATGCGTTCCCGGGGCTGGGGGAGTGAGCGTGAGGTTAGGCATGTTGACCGACAGATCGGTCGCGCCGTGCTTCAAGAACGCACCGATCTTGCCCGCAACGAAATAGCCAATGTTCTCCTGCGCCTCCTGGGTTGAGCCGCCAATGTGAGGCGTGAGGATGACGTTGGGTAGATCGCGAAGATCAGAGTCGAACGGGTCGCCGTTGCCCTTCGGCTCGTCGGGGAACACGTCAACGGCAGCGCCCGCGAGGCGGCCCGAGACGATCTCCTCGCGAAGATAGGAGTAGTCCACGAGAAAGCCGCGCGAAAGGTTAAGGAAGATTGCGCCGTCCTTAATCCGTGCGAACTGAGGTGCGCCGAACATGCCGGCGTTACCGGGTCGACCATCCACGTGGAGGGTGACGATGTCGGCGCGCTGGAGGAGGGCGTCGAGGGAGGGCATCCGCTCGGCGTTACCGAGGGCGAGTTTCTCTGCCGTGTCGTAGAAGATGACACGCATGCCGAGGGCTTCAGCAACGACGGAGAGCTGCGTTCCGATATTGCCGTACCCCACGATGCCAAGGGTACGGCCGCGGACTTCGTGGGCGCCGGCGGCGGACTTATCCCAGATACCGGCGTGCATCGCCTTGTCCTTCTCGGTCAGACGCCGAGTGAGCGCGATGATTTCCGCGAGGGCTAGTTCGACGACCGAGCGCGTGTTAGAAAACGGTGCGTTGAAGGTCGCGATGCCCGCATCGGCGGCGGCGCCAAGGTCGATCTGGTTCGTGCCGATGCAAAACGCGCCGATCGCCTTCAGGTCAGGCGCGGCGTCGACCACCCGCTGGGTCACATTGGTCTTAGATCGAATCCCCAGAACGTGCACGCCGTCGAGAGCAGCGATGAGCTCGTCCTCGTCCATGGCGCCGGAATAGGTGGTAACTTCCACACCGATCGCTTCCAGCGATTCTTTTCCGAAGGGGTGAATGCTTTCTAAGAGGAGCGCTTTAGTCACCACTTAATTCTGCCTTGCGGAAACTTCAGCCGCAAAAGCGTTCCACCAGTTAATACGGTGTAATCGCGGGCTATTCGCGGAATTCTAGGCCGGCGGGCAGGTCCCCTTCGGTGAGAATGACCATTCTGCGGGTGCACCTCGTCATCGACACATACAAGTCGCCTGGCCCGTTGCTTTCTCGCTGAACCCGCGCAGGATCAAGGAGAACGACGCGATCGAACTCTAAACCCTTGACGTCGTTCGGTGTCAAAAGCACGACCGGTTCGGTTAAATCGCCCGAAAGCGGCAGGCCGAGTTCCTCGGCGTAGTGCGTGCGCATTGACGTGGGCACAATCACACCAACGTTGCCTCCCGCAGCGCTCTCCTCGGCGATGGTTTCGCGTGCGGCCGCGGTGATCGAGGCTACTTTCGCGACCCGTAGCGCATCGGGAAGGTCGCGCGCGGAGACGATATTTGACGGCGGGTGGTCGGCGTCGGCGGCAAGCGCGACGACCTGTGCGGCGTTCATGACCGTTTCAGGTGTGCGGTAGTTGACGGTGAGCGTTTCCATCCGGATGCCACCAGAAATGTTCGCCTCAGCCATCTGATCCCAGTCACGCGTACCGGCCGCCGTCGACACCTGGGAGACATCCCCAACGATGGTCATCGACCGCATCGGGTTACGGCGCAGAAGCGCGCGCCATGCCATAGCAGAAAGTTCTTGGGCCTCATCGACCACGACGTGCCCGTAAGTCCACGTGCGGTCGGCCATTGCCCGCTCTGCGAGAGTGAGGGAGGGGCCGTAATCGGTGAAGCGGCTCGCGACCATCTCCGCGGTCACCATGCCCCCGCCAAGTCCGCTTTCATCGAGCATCTGCTGGGCATACTCGATGTTGGCCTGTGCTTCAGCAGCGAGGAGGCGATCGCGTTCGCGCGCGTCCTCATCGTCATCGCCGAGGATCTCAGCTGCCTCATCGATGAGCGGGATATCGGCTTCGGTCCACCCCGTTACGTGCTCTTGGTGCAACAGCTCGCGCACATCCGCAGAGAATTCTGGTGCAGCCTCTTCAAGGCGGTGGCGCTTGGTGAAAAGGTCCGAGATGAGGCCGGTGGCTGTCAGTGGCATCCAGCTCAGGTTGAGCGCGACGCGTACATCCCGGGCAGAGCGGATATCGTCGATGATTTCTGGGATCTCCTCTTCAGAGACCTCAACTTTTTCCGCATACTGCTCCGCGAGGAGGCGGAGCATGACGCGCACGAAGGTGACGCGGGCCTGGTTATGACCCTGGCCGGTGCGGCGTGCGCGTCCGTGGGCGGTGCGCACATCTTCGGGCTTCAGCGTCAAGCGGACGGCGCCAACGTTGAGTTCTTGACGCGGCAGAACCCTCTGGCGGGCACGAACCGCGCGCGCGATGATGTCCTTCCACACGGGTAGGCCCTTGATCGTCGCAACCTCGTCATCCTCGCGTCGCGTAACGCTTACCCCGGGAACGAGCTCACCGATCGTCATCGAGACAACACCAGTTTCACCGAGCGCGGGCAGCACCTGTTCGATGTAACGCAGGAACACCGGGCTCGGCCCGATGATCAGCACCCCGGAACGTTGCAGACGCTCGCGGTGGGCGTACAGCAGGTACGCGGCGCGGTGCAGCGCAACGGCGGTCTTCCCGGTTCCCGGGCCACCTTGCACGACGAGGATCCCATCAACATCGGAGCGAATGATCGCATCCTGCTCCGCCTGGATCGTCGCCACGATGTCACCCATGCGCCCCGTACGGTGCTCAGCGAGCGCGGCAAGGAGGGCACCTTCGCCGGCCAACTCATCAGGGTTGTCGATCGCGTCAAGGTCGAGAACGTCGTCTTCAATCGCGATGACCTTGCGGCCACGAGTCTGAATGTGGCGGCGCAGCGTCACCCCTTGCGGCTGCGCGGCAGTCGCCTGATAGAACGGGCGTGCAGCCGGGGCACGCCAGTCCGTCAAGAGCGGGTGGTGTTCGGAATCAGAAATACCGATACGACCGATGTGGCGGGTGTCGCCGTCGAGGAGGTCGAGGCGACCAAAGATCAAGCGCTCCTCAACTGAACGCAGGAGAGCTAGGCGATCTTCGTACAGCGTGTTGAACGCATCGCGCTCCGATCTGTTTTGGTGGGTACCGCTCGCGCCACCGCGGCGAACCTCATCGAGTCGCCGTGACGTTTGCGCGCGAAGCTCGTCGAGGCGGTTGTACACAGCCGAAACGTGGGCTTGTTCAAGGTCCAACCGCGTATCAGTGGGGGAAGACACCAGGTTCCTTACCTCATAGACGTCCGCCGGATGAAAAATCAGGCAATCTATTATCCCCCATTCGCAGGTGCCGCCCCAATTTCGCAAAGGTGATGAGTCTCATACGCGCGGGGCGTGTGGGCGGCTTCACGAGTAGCGCGAGGAATTAAAGTAGGGTCGATGTGCGTTAAACCGGATGCGAGGTGATTTGTCAATGAACCCCCATGATCTTTACGAACTGACCGGCGATGAGCACCCTCAGGTGCCGGTACTTTTGCACGCGCTAGATGGCTCGATCGATGCCGGCAATGCGGCACAAATCGCCGCTGCCCACCTGCTGCGCCGACTCTCGCCGCAGCGCGTCGCGACCTTCGACGTCGATGCTCTCATTGATTACCGCGCTCGCCGCCCGCTCATGGATTTTTCGGACGGCGCGTGGACAGGTTATGACCAACCGAAGATCGTCATCGACTTGCTTCGTGACGACGAGGGGAACCCGCTGTTGTTCCTGCACGGCAGTGAACCCGACATTCACTGGGAGCGGTTCATCGAAGCCGTGCGCCACGTCATTGACGAATTTGGCGTGGAGCTAACTGTCGGGATTCAGGGCATCCCCATGGGCGTGCCGCACACCCGCCCGCTCACCGTCACTCCTCACGCGACTCGTCCGGAGCTGCTGGAGGAGGCAATGCTTTTCGGAACGGTCAAGGTGCCCTCTACTATTAGCGGACTCCTGCAGTACCGGCTCGGGCAAGAAGGGCGCGACGCGGTGGGCTTTGCCGTCAACGTGCCGCACTACCTCACGCAGACGGATTATCCCCAAGCCGCAGCCGAGCTCGTGCGCCGCGTGGCCCGGGTGGCAAACCTCTCGCTCCCCGTGGGCGACCTCGAAGCGCGCGGCGTCAAGGTCCAAGCCGAGATCGACCGCCAGGTTAGCGAATCGGAAGAAGTTCAAGCGCTCATCGCTTCGCTGGAAGACAACTATGACTCGTTCTCCGCGAAGTCGGAGAACGCGTTGTCCCTCCCCGCGCCGGACGTTCCAAGTGCCGACGATATCGCTGCACAGGTTGAGGCGTTCTTGCAGGGTCAAAGTGAGGATGAAGCCTAGTGTGCGCGCGCCGATGGTAGCGCCGAGCGCTGGAACCTGCCACACTTGATAGCGTTGCAAAGCGACTTACGTAGGACCGGGAAGTAAAACCCAAGCACAACGTGGGTGAGCAGATGCGCATCAGACCGAGGCAATCGGCTGCGGTCTTTTACCGTCCCGGAAGGACAAAAGAAGAATGGCACAAGGAACCGTTAAATGGTTCAGCGCTGAAAAGGGTTTCGGCTTCATCGCGCAGGACGACGGCGGCCCCGACGTTTTCGTTTACTGGAAGGCAATCGAATCCGACGGATTCCGTACCCTCCACGAAGAACAGCGGGTTGAATTTGACGTCGTCGATAGCCCCCGCGGATTGCAGGCAGAAGCTGTCCGCGTAATCTAAGGCGACCAAATCCTCCAAGTAGGCATCCCACATGGGGTGCCTACTTTTTTATGTCAACCCGGTCGGTGCTTGCCCGAGTGCCTCAATGGGAGAGTGCCCGGCAACGAAGCGGGCAATCTCGTGACCTGTGAGCAGACGCGCAGGGGTCGGCAAAGTTCTGAGCACACGGTGGAGCTCCTCGTGCAGGGGGCGATCGGAACCGATGATGACGACGTTTCCGTAGCGTCGCCCGCGAAGAATTCCCGGCTCGGTGATGATAGAGACGTGTGAAAAATATTCGAGCGCGGTGGCAACCTCGCGTCGGGTGAGCGTCAGCGGGGGATGATCCGCGGTGTTCGCCAAGTACAGCCCGCCCGGAGCCAGCACGCGGCGGGTGTGCGAGATGAAGTCCGCGGTCGTCAGATGCGCCGGGATCCGAAACTGACTGAAGGCATCGCGAATAATAATTTCGTATCGGCTTTCAGGGGCGCTGCGCAGTGCCGCGAGACCATCCTGAACTCGGATACGCAGGTGCGGAGACCGGGGGAGGTCAAACCATTCGCGCACGAGTGTGGCGAGGAGTTCGTCGGGCTCAATCGCAACCTGATGGCTCGTGGGCCAATGCGCATTGATTGCCCGGGCCATTGTGCATCCTGCAGCTCCAATGTGCAGGGCTCGTAGGCGACCAGGCCCGTCCGCCGAGCCGCCGGGCACGACCCCGCCCGACCCGAAGTGGGTGAGCAACGCCGCCTGCATGTACTGCATGTATTCGAACGCGAGGTTTGTGGGATCGGTCAGGTGGTGATGAGAACTCTCCGTGCCATCAATGAAGAGCGTGACGCCCGTACCGGCAATGTCAGGGGTCACCTCTACCGTTGCAAGTGAGGTCGAAACAGGGCCCGTTGGCCAGGAATTGATGGACACAGCTAGAAAATGTACCCCACAAAACTCTTGCCAAAAGTAGAACAATAGTTCGATAATGAATCAAAGGAGGGATCATGGGATACATCACTTCTCAATCGCTACTCCGCCGCGCACACATCGAGCTGGATGCGGCTCATCGCCATGACTCTCCTCGCGAGCAGTTCATCCACGCTCATATGGCTGGTCTGCGAGCGGCGGCGAGTGTCCTTGAGCTCAACTCCGCGCCGACTACCTCTCGTCGCAAAAAAGTGCGCAGTGCCTGGGAGCAGCTCAGCGAGCTCGGACCGCAGTGGGAGCCGTGGGTCGATCACTACACAGGCTCGGCCGTGACCCGCGCGGCGCTCGAATCGGGCCGGCTGCCTGACGTAAGCTCGTCGCAAGCAAGCGATGCAATCTGCGTCGCCTCACGGTTTATTGCAGTGGTGGAGGAGCACTTGGCCGAGAAGGAAGCCGCGTTCCGAGCACTCGCAGCGGCATCCTAGGAGCGGGCGTGTCGCGAGCACCGCGGTCACCAAACGCGCGCAGGGACTGGGGGAGTGACGACTCCGCCACTCCGATCCTGCACGTCGACATGGACGCGTTCTTCGCGGCGGTCGAACTCATCGACAGGCCTGATTTGCGTGGCAAGCCCGTCATCGTCGGCGGGGAGCGCCGTGGCGTTGTGCTCGCCGCAACATATGAGGCGCGCGCATTTGGCGTTCACTCCGCCATGCCGATCGCCCATGCACGGGCTCTCGCGCCCCAGGCGATCTTTCTTCCCCCGCATCACGATAAATATCGTCGTGTCTCCGTTCAGGCCATGCAGATCCTTCGGAGCATCACTCCCGTTGTCGAGCCTCTCTCGATCGATGAGGCGTTCCTTGACGTCCGGGGTGCCCGCCGGCGCCTCGGCTCACCGCTAAAGATCGCTGGTCTCATCCGTGAGCGGATCTCCACCGAACTCGGCGTCGTCGCCTCTGTCGGCATCGGCGCCACAAAGTTCATCGCGAAGCTCGCTTCCCAGCACGCCAAGCCCGATGGCGTTCTCCTTATTCCAGAATCCGCCACCATCGAATTTCTACACGGCCTGCCCGTCGGCGTCATCTGGGGAGTCGGAGAGAAAACAGAACAAAAGCTCGCCGACCGCGCCATCCGTACCGTCGCTGACATTGCGCATACACCACTGCCAGCACTCGAAGCCTTCCTTGGAAAGACTTCCGCCGTTCGTCTCCACGAGCTCGCCTGGGGTCGCGATCCCCGTGCCGTCGAAGTTCAGCGGCAGGAAAAATCGATCGGCCACGAGATTACGTTCCACACTGATCTAACCGACCGCCAAGAGCTGCGCGCTGTCCTGCTCGATCACGCCCACCGGTGCGCCGCGCGCCTGCGGTCGGCGGGCCTGCTCGGCGCCGTCGTCGCAATCAAGGTGCGCTTCTCAGACTTCAGCACGATCAATCGGTCGGTGACTCTGGCCAACCCCACCGACGTCGCGCACGAGATCTACCAGGCGGGTGCTGATCTTTTAGAGGCCGTCACCATCCCCCGCGGGGGAGTCCGGCTGCTCGGGATCCGTTGTGAGAACCTCTCCGATGCAGCGACCACTGCGATCCAACCTCTCCTCGGCGACGACGGCACGTCTAGGCGCGAGGCTGAGCGGGCGATGGATGAGATCAAGGCGAAATTCGGCTCTTCCACGGTGAGAGCCGGATCATTGATTGAATCCCCGGCTACCAGGAATCGTGGAAGAGGTTTATCCTAGAGGGAAGCAACAACCCAGTTGCATCGCGATACCAGGAGCCGACATGCCTCTCTCAGAATACGAGCAGCGCGTGTTGGAGCAGATGGAGCAACAGCTCCGCTCCGACGACCCGCGATTGGTGGAAGCCATCACCGGTCGCAGGATCCGCCGACCCTTAAATATGGCCATAGGCATCGTGGCTGTCATCGCCGGCCTCGGTGCGCTCATTGGTGGTGTCGCGGCGGGCCAAACCTGGCTCGGTGTTGTCGGATTCGTCATCATGTTCGCTGGCGTCCTCTTCGCTAGTCACAAGTCCGAAGTTGAACGCATGCCGGAAGCGCCGCGCAAGGCGAAGCCAGCCTCGAGCGGCCGCGGCAAGGGCTTCATGGACAAACTCGACGACCGCTGGGATGACCGCCGCCGCAACCCCTAATTGATGACGGCGCTACCACCACATGGTGGGCAGCGCCGTTTTGCTCTGCGTTTTTAGATACTTTCTGACGCTGGGGCGCACCGGTGTCTCCGGGCGCCGACTTCTGCTTCCTGGGCGACGTTGACGACCCTAGCGACCGTCTGCTCATAGGTGAGCGGCGCCGTCCATGAGCCCGCGATGGCCTTAGGTGAGTCATCGCGGGCACAGCTTTGCCCACAGCCAGGCAAATATGGAAAAAACCCTCCACCTCAGCTCACATTCTTTGACCTGCAGCTTCGTTAAAAATAGTTCACGAAATCGGCGCATTCCGCGTTGACAGGGGAGCAAAGTGGAGTAATGTGGAGGCAATTGGTGGCGACTGGATGCAGGAGGTGACATGTTCCTTGGTACGTATGAGCCGAAGCTCGATGACAAGGGGCGTCTCATCCTGCCGGCGAAGTTCCGCGATGCCATGTCTTCCGGGGTAGTCATCACCCGTGGGCAAGAGCGGTGCCTTTATGCGTTTTCACGCGAAGATTTCAAGGAGATTCACGACTCGCTGCGCAAAGCACCACTGACCTCCAAGCAGTCTCGCGACTACATGCGTGTCTTCCTCTCCGGCGCCACCGATGAGGTCCCAGACAAGCAAGGGCGCGTCACAATCCCCGCGATCCTGCGCAAATACGCCGGCCTCGACAAAGAACTCGCCGTCATTGGTTCGGGCTCGAAGATCGAAATCTGGGATGCCCAGGCGTGGGCCGACTACCTCGAAGCGCAAGAAGATGTCTACGCCACGCTGACGGAGGAGGTCGTGCCCGGACTATAAACACCCGCGCATATGGCGAGGTCTCTCACCGCGATTCTGAAGCACTTCCCCGGCGGCAGAGTCGAACGGAGGGAGTCCTGGCCAGATGCCAAACCTAGATACTCCACTTCACTCCACTACATACAACGGAAAGGTCGTTAGATGATCTCCCCATCGCCACCGGTACACGTGCCGGTCTTGGCGAACCGTTGTATCGAACTCCTCGCGGGCGCAATCGATGGCGCGGATTCACCCGTCGTCATTGATGCCACCCTTGGCCTCGGTGGCCACAGCGAGCTGCTGCTTCAGGAGTTCGAGGACGTGCGCGTCGTTGGGATCGACCGCGATCCAGCAGCGCTGAAGTTCGCAACGAATCGTTTGGAGAAGTTCGGGGACCGGTTCACGCCCGTGCACACGACCTACGACGCCGTGGCTGAGGTCGCAGCCGACCATGCACCGGGTGGCCTGAGCGGGGTGCTCATGGACCTCGGCGTGAGCTCGATGCAGCTCGACCAGGCCGAGCGGGGATTTGCCTACGCCCAAGACGCCGAGCTCGACATGCGCATGGACCCAACACAGGGCATCACAGCTGCTGAGCTCCTCGCCACGGTTCCTGAAACCGAACTTCGCCGCATCCTTCGGGTATACGGCGAAGAAAAGTTCGCCGCCCGGATCGCGGAAACGATCGTTGCCCGGCGCAAAAGCGACCCGGTTCATACCTCAGCGCAGCTCGTTGAGGTGATTCGGGAGTCCATTCCCGCACCGGCTCGCCGCACCGGCGGCAATCCCGCGAAGCGCACATTTCAAGCACTGCGCATCGCCGTCAACGAAGAACTCGACATCCTCGCACGCGCGATCCCCGCGGCAATTGAAGCATTAGCGATCGGCGGACATATCGTCGTCATGTCCTACCACTCGCTAGAGGATCGGATCGTCAAACGCGCGCTAGGGCAGGGGGCGACCTCGACGGCGCCGCTCGGCTTCCCTGTCGAGCTCCCCGAACACGCGCCTTACCTCGAGTTGCTCACCCGCGGAGCGGAGAGAGCCAGCGAGGAGGAGATCGAGCGCAACCCACGCGCCAAACCCGTGCGGTTACGTGCCGCAAAGAAGATAGCCGACGTCAGAAAGGAGAAGAACTAATGGCATTACCAGCACGCCCGATACGTAAGGAAACCCCGAAGGCGTTCCAGCGTGTACGCCCTGCCCTCAAAGTCGTTGCGCCCCCGAGCGTGCAGCGGGCAAAGGTGCCATTCTTCTTCCTGTGCCTAGCAATCCTCATGGGTGCGATGCTCACCGCGCTCGTTCTCAACACGGTCATGGCATCGTCGGCCTACACGATGCATTCGACCGAAATTGAACTCGCGCGCACCCTGCAAAGCAACGCAGAGCGAGCTGCAAAGGTCGACCAGCTTTCGGCCCCGGGCCGTGTAGCGCAGAAAGCGCGTGAGCTGGGGATGGTGCCAGGCGCTGGGGTTATCTACATGGACTTGGAAACGGGCCAGTTCATTGGCTCGGACGCTGATACGGGCAAGGATTCGTAAATGGCGCGGATGACCGAGCTCTCGCACCCGACGAAGCGCAGCCGGTTCGTCTGGGGCATCGTCCTTTTCGTCATGATTCTCTTTGCCGGACGCCTCGTGTACGTCCAGGGAATCGCCGGCCCTGCACTCGCCCAAGACGCCCTCGACATTCGCCTGCGTAACCCCGAGACGATCTATGCCCCGCGCGGTGAAATTATCGATGCCTCGGGTGCGGTCCTCGCGACGACGATCGAGACATACGACATCCGGGCGAACCTCAAGCAGATCCGTGAATACCGTCTGTGGGATAAGGACGCCAAGGCGTATGTCGGCTACGGTGCGCTCGCCGCCGCGGATCAGCTGATTGAGGTTCTCGGAGTGCCTAAGGGCAAGGATCCGCAGGCGTACAGGGCTGAATTCGCCGCGACGCTCGTGGGGGAAAACGGCTACCACCTTGTTGCAAAAGGCGTGAGTCCTGCCCTGTGGGACAAGATCCGCGAACTTAACATCAACGGCGTCTACGCTGAGCTCAAGCACAAGCGCGAGTACCCCGCCCGCACGGTCGCCGGCTCGATCGTCGGCTTTGTTGACCACGAAGGTGAAGGCGCGGCCGGCCTGGAATACCGACTCAACGAGGAGCTCAAAGGCACCGACGGCACTCGCATCGTCGAACGGGGCGCGGGTGGCCAGATGATTCCCACGGGCAAGCAGGAAACCACTCCGGCCATACCCGGGTGCACCGTGCAGCTCTCGATCGATTCCGATCTGCAGTGGCACGCGCAAGAAGTCGTCAACTCAACGGTGAAGAAGTACGGCGCGGAATGGGGCGCGGCGCTTGTCCTTGAAAACGCAACCGGCCGCGTGCTTGCTCTCGCCGATTCGAAGACAGCAGACCCAGCAAAGGGCGGCAACCAGAAAGCCGATGCCTGGCGCCTGAACTCCATCCAAGCAATCTTCGACCCGGGTTCAACGGGCAAGGTTCTCACCGTGTTATCGGCCCTAGAAGAAGGTGTCGTCACGCCAACGACCCCGATCGAGGACCCGTACCGAATCACCATGCCGAACGGGCAGAAATTCTCCGACCACAGCCCTCACCCCGATCAGGTGCTCACCGTCGCTGGCGTCCTCGCGGAGTCGGCGAACACCGGAACAATCAACATCGGCAAGCTCATGAGCGACCAAACCCGGTACGAGTACATGCGCAAGATGGGCTGGGGCGCGAAGACAGGCATCGAGCTGCCCAACGAATCACCGGGCATGCTCCACCCGTACGACAAGTGGGATGGCCGCACGAAATACGCCACGATGTTCGGGCAAGGCCTGAGCGTGACGCTCGCGCAGAACACATCGGTGTTCGCGATGATCGGCAACGGAGGCACGTACAACCCTCCACGAATCATCGACTCGATGGAATGCGATGGCCAAAAGATTCGTACCCCAATCGAGAGCGTCGAGGTTGTTTCGGAAGAGTCGAGCAAGCAGATGATCCGCATGCTCGAATCCGTCGTCACCGCCGACCGCGGCACCGGTAAGAGCGCCGCCGTGGAGGGCTACCGCGTCGCTGGGAAGACCGGTACGGCTCAGATCCCCAACCGCTACGGAGCACTCACCGACACCGCCGCATCCTTCGTCGGCGTCGTCCCGGCAGAAGACCCAGTGATTTCGATCGGCGTCGTCGTCTACCGGCCAAGCTCAGGCTGGTACGGCGGCACGATCGCTGCACCGGTCTTCTCCGAGATCGCAGAATTCGCCCTCCCGAAGCTCGGTATCACACCCTCAACAGAAGCGCCAAAGCCTTACCGCTTAAAGGTGGAATGACCCACACGAACCGGGGTGGCGTCAGCGAGCACCTGCGTATCGCGGTAGATTGACGAAAGGTAAATCCGATCCGGCCGCATTCAAACCAGACCCTGCGAGGAGGATGCGCATCTACCCCCGATGCGCGAACACGATGCTCAACCTGACCCCGTCACAGGTCGCCGACGCTCTCGGAGCCACGATCACCCCCGGCTCCCTGCCCGTACCTGAATCCGCACCCTCGATCACGAACGTGGTCACGGATTCCCGCGCAGCGGGGCCAGGGTCGTTGTTCATCGCGATCAAAGGCGAACACGCTGACGGGCACGCCTTCCTCGCCCAGGTGTTTGCCGCCGGCGCCGCTGCAGCGATCGTCTCTCGCCCCGTTGCAGGCGCGAGTGGGCCGACCATCATCGTTGACGACGTCGTTGCTGCTCTGGGTACTCTGGCTCGCCTTCACGTGACTCGCCTGCGTGAGACATCCCCAGACTTCACGATCGTTGCGGTCACTGGATCGGTTGGCAAGACGACCACGAAGGATCTGCTTGGGCAGGTTCTCGCCCCGCTCGGGGAGGTCATCACGCCAAAGGGCTCATTCAACAACGAGATCGGTCTGCCCATGACCGCGCTTCGCGCGAACGAAAGCACGCGCGTGCTCGTGTTGGAGATGGGCGCGGACACCCCCGGGGATCTGACCTATCTCACCTCGATCGCCCCACCAGATATCGCCGTTGTGCTCATTGTTGCTGGCGCCCACCTTCAGGCGTTTGGATCGCTCGACGGCGTTGCGAAGGCGAAGGCGGAGATCCTCCAGGGACTTGCCCCAGGTGGGATCGGCGTGCTCAACAGCGACAACGGGTTCGTCGCTGCGATGGCGAAGGAACTCGATGATGACGCTGTGCGTTTCTTCGGTGAAACCCAGCGCGCGGACTTTCGCGCCGAAGACGTCCGCACCGATGATGACGGGCGAGCCCACTTCACGCTCGTGCACAACGGCGGCCAGACTCCCATCGAGGTGGGCCTCGTTGGTGAGCACAACCTCACCAACGCCCTCGCCGCTGCGAGTGTTGCCCTTCTCCTTGGTGTCGAGGCCGAGAAGGTTGCTGAAATTATTCGTGACGCCAAACCGGTCAGCGCTCACCGCATGCACATCGTCGATATCGACGGTATCCGTGTCATCGACGACGCGTACAACGCGAACCCGACCTCCATGCGCGCAGCACTAAAGACGCTCGCCGACATGGCCTCGCGGACCGGCCGCCGCTCGCTCGCGGTGCTCGGGGAGATGCTCGAACTTGGCTCAGACTCAATCGCGGAACACGACGGCATTGGCCGACTCGTTGTCCGCCTCAACATCGACAAGCTCCTCACGATCGGTGATGGCACCCGTGCGCTCAACTCAGGTGCATACCAGGAAGGCTCCTGGGGCGATGAAGCAATCCACGTCGATTCCCTCGCCGACGCGCGCGAGTGGTTGAAGGAAGAACTCCTCCAGGGCGATATCGTGCTGTTCAAGTCGTCCAACGGTGCGGGTCTCGCCCGTCTTGCGGACGATGTGATTGCCGACTTACAGGGAGCCAGTAAATGATCGCGGTAATCGTTGCCGGCGGGGTGGCTATGCTCGCCTCCCTGTTCGGAACGCACCCCTTCATCCGCTGGCTTACGAAGAAGGAATACGGCCAGTTCATCCGCCAGGACGGCCCCACCGCCCACTTCACCAAGCGCGGCACCCCGA
>CAYVDF010000014.1:8617-20378 GCA_964450475.1 uncultured Pseudactinotalea sp. | reverse complement strand
GGCGCGGGCATCCGAAGGTAACCGGTTTCGGTGTGCATCGCATCGCCTTTCGGCGACCAAGTTTTCTGCACATAGACGAGGAACGGTTTGCCGATATTAGTGAACGTGAGCTCTTCGGTGTAGGAAAACGGCTCGATCGTTGGGTATTCTCCCTGGCCGTTGCCGGCCCATGTGCCAACGAGAGACTTCAGTGGGGTGAGGTTTTGTGCAAGATCCATGCCTATAGAATACCCCTAAGGGTATCCTTTTTGGGCTAGACGGTTTTAGTATCACTTCGGTAACAATCGCGCGTGGGAGGCATATCCGATTCCCACTTCACAGGTTTGTTGTTTATGCTCGGGTTCTGCACGGCGGACATCTGCCAATAGGCGTGCGCCCTTGAACCGTTAGGGCGAGTGCGGTCAGATGGCCGGAACTTCCTTAAGGAGGAACATTGAAGATTAGGCGCTTTACAGCCACCGCAGCCATGGTTGCTGCGGGGTCGCTGGTGCTCGCTGCCTGTGGTGGAGGCGGTACCACGCCGGAGCCAACTGATGGCGACACCGATGCGACTCAGACCGAAGACGGAGATGATGACTCGGGCATTAGCCAGGAGCAGTCTCTGCGGATCGGCTGGAACCAGCCGTTCTACGAGTACAACTCGGATACCGCGACGGGTAACGCAACCGCGAACTCCATCGTGTTGTACATGATCCAGTCCGGTTTCAACTACTACGACGCTGACCTGAACCTCGTGAAGGACACCTCGTTCGGTGACTACGAAGTTGTGAGCGAAGACCCGCTGAAGGTCAAGTACACCTTCGCCGACACCGCCGAGTGGTCTGACGGCACCCCCGTCGACGCCGCTGACCTCGTGATGTTCTGGGGTGCGAAGAACAAGCGCTTCAACACCGTTGAAGCCGAGTACAACGACGACAATGAGGTTATTAACCAGGACGAGCTGGACGCGGGTGTTTACTTCAACGCCACCTCCGCATCGGTCTCCCTGATCGAGGAGTTCCCTGAGATCTCTGACGACAACAAGTCGGTCACCTTCACCTACACGAAGCCCTACGGTGACTGGGAAGTTAACCTAGGCGTTGGTGTCCCGGGCCACGTTGTGGCTCAGCACGCGCTGAACATCTCCGACGCCGCAGAAGCCAAGACAGCTCTCATTGACGCGTTCAAGAACAACGACACTGACGCGCTGCGCGCCATCTCGAAGTTCTGGAACGAAGGCTTCCAGTTCGAGGGTGTCCTGCCCGATGACGAGTCGCTCTACCTCTCCTCCGGCCCGTACAAGCTCACCGAACTCCGTGAGGGACAGTACGCCACGCTCGAGAAGAACCCCGACTATAAGGGTGCGAAGAACATCAGCATCGACACGGTGACGATCCGTTACTCCGAGAGCCCCGAAGCCCTCGTGCAGGCGCTCCAGAACGAAGAGGTCGATCTCATTTCGCCCCAGGCCACTGCTGACATTCTCCTCAGCCTCGAGGGCCTCGGTGACGACTACACCGTAATCACCGGTGAAGAAGGAACCTACGAGCACGTTGACCTTCAGTTCACCAACAAGGGTCCCTTCGACCCCTCGACCTACGGTGGCGATGCAGAAAAGGCCAAGAAGGTTCGCCAGGCATTCCTGAAGCTCATCCCGCGCCAGGAGATCGTTGACAAGCTGATCAAGCCGCTCAACGCGGACGCTCAGATCCGTAACTCCTTCACCGCGATCCCCGGATCGCCGATGTACGACGGCATCACCGCTGCTAACGGCATGTCCGCTTACGACGAAGTTGACGTCGAAGGTGCGAAGGCACTCCTTGATGAGGTCGGCGTAGAAACTCCGATCGATGTTCGCCTGATGTTTGCGCAGGGCAACGAGCGTCGTGAGAACGAGTACGCACTCATGGCTGAGTCCGTGAAGCAGGAAGGCATGTTCAACCTGATCAACGCCTCTGACCCGGACTGGGGTAGGCTCCTGTCCGACGGTTCGAGGTACGATGCCTCGCTGTTCGGTTGGCAGTCGACCTCGACCGCTGTGACGGAGTCGGATGCGAACTACCGCACCAACGGTCAGAACAACTTCGGTGGCTACTCCAACGAGAAGGTTGACGGTTGGTACGACGAGCTGCAGGTTGCAACCGACGCATCGGAGCACGAGGAACTCCTCAAGCAGATTGAGGCACAACTAATGGAGGACGCCTTCGGTGTCACTCTTTGGCAGTTCCCAGCTGTGACCGCCTACAACAACAAGCTGCAGGGCGTAGAACCAATCTCCATTAACCCGACGATCTTCCAGGGCTTCTGGAACTGGTCGCTCGCGGGCTAAGGAACGCTCCCTAACGAACGCCTGCGTTCGTAATCGGCGAGGGGCGTCGCAATAGCGGCGCCCCTCGTCACCTTGTTTGCCCGAAACTTCCGGCACCACGCACAGTTTTCCGCTACGGTCTAACCAGGCTTGGCGATGACGCCAGGTGCCGTTTCATAGAGATTTTAGAAACCTGAGGAATTAGTCAATGTGGTCATTCGCGATACGCCGCATCCTCATCGGCTTAGGGGTACTACTCCTAGCAACGTTCATCATGTATGGGATGACGACGTGGGTGATCGATCCGCTAGAGGATCTGCTCACCTCTACAGACCCAGATAAGGAATTGCGTATCGCTGAGCGAATAGCTCTCTTGCGATTGGATGAACCCTGGACCACCCGCTACTGGGATTGGCTCGTAGCGTTCGTCCAAGGTGACTTTGGTGTCGCGTGGCAGAGCAACCGCAAGGTTACGAGCATGACCGCATCAGCTATTGTGTCGACGATCCAATTGGTGACCGCCGCGACCATCTTGTCGATCATCTTAGGTGTCCTAGTTGGTGTCATCTCGGCCCTACGCCAGTACACCAGCTTTGACTACCTCATCACCTTCTTCTCGTTCCTCATGTACTCCCTACCCTCCTTCTGGGTGGCGGTTCTCCTCAAGCAATGGCTCGCGATCGGGTTCAATGACTTCCTGCGGGATCCGAAATTCTCCGTTGCCGTGATTATCGGCGTGGGGATCATATTCGCGATCATTTGGACTATGGCTGTGGGCGGGAGCCTGAAGCGGCGCCTTATCCACGGCGGGCTCGCGTTGGCGGCTGTCGCGGGCGTCATGTTCTTTCTCCAGGCACCGATCTATGGCGGGCAGAACTGGTGGTCTAAGCCCAACATCGGCTTGCCCATCCTCATCGTCACATCCCTCGCTATCGCGTTTGGCATAACGATCCTGTCGACCGGGTTACAGAACCGGCGCTCCCTCGGCACTGCCCTGACAGTCGTCGCGCTTGGTGCTGTGCTGTATTACCCACTGCAGGGAGTCTTCAAGACGCTAACCCCGCACATGAACTACCCCCTAGCGATTGCCGGCGGCACTCTCGCGGTGGTCGTCGGTGCACTCATCGGGGTAGCATGGCGCGGGCCCGACTGGCGCCAATCGGCGCGCACCGGCGCACTCGTTGCACTGGGTGTCTCTTCGCTTATCTTTATCGATAAGGTTCTCTCCTACTGGACGGCATACAACAAGGCCCCAGCTATCGGAGGGCGCCCGATTCGAACCATCGGGGATATGACACCGACCCTCGGTGGTAACTTCTGGGTCGTTGCGCTCGACCAGGCAACCCACCTCATCCTGCCGACCATCTCCCTCATGCTCGTGTCGTTCGCGGGGTACACACGTTACGCGCGCGGCTCGATGCTCGAAGTGATGAACCAGGACTACATCCGAACGGCCCGGGCGAAGGGACTGAACGAACGCACGGTTGTCATGCGTCACGGTTTCCGTAACTCGATGATTCCCCTTGCGACCATCGTTCCCCTCGATGTGATTACGCTCGTTGGAGGCGCGATCATCACCGAAGAGGTCTTCGCCAGACCCGGGATGGGCCAGATGTTTATTCAAGGAATCCGCAACGCCGAGATCAATCCGGTGATGGCATATCTTGTGATCGTCGCGGTCCTCGCCATTATTGCCAACATCGTGGCTGACCTCATTTACGCTGCTCTCGACCCACGGATCAGGGTGAACGCATGACCTCGCAATTTACAGAAATGGAACCCACTGGCGGCGAAGGCGCCATCGAGGGGAAGGAAACCGAAGGCAAGTCCCAGGGGCAGATCGTCCGTGCTCGGTTCTTCCGCCACAAAGGCGCGATGGTCGGACTTGGCGCGCTGATCTTCGTCATGTTGCTCGCCTACACCTCGATTGGGATCGGCCCGATCCCCGGCTGGTGGAAGTACAACCCGAACCAAGGTCTCGACCTCATCAACTCCGGCCGCCCGACCCTGCGGATGCCGTGGGCGGAAGGCGGGTTTGCTTTCGGTGAACACCCCTTCGGGCAGGATGAAATCGGCCGTGACATTTTCGCGAAGACAATGAAGGGCACCCAATCATCACTCACGGTGATGTTCACGATCGGACTCGTCGCTACTGCGCTCGGGACGCTTATCGGTGCGCTGTCCGGCTTCTTCCGAGGACTACCCGATACACTCCTCATGCGCTTTACCGACCTCGTTATCACCATGCCGGTCATCGTTATTGGTGCGTTGCTCGGAAAGAAGTTCGGTGCGGCCAACCCCATCCCGCTTGGTATTGCACTGGGATTAATTACGTGGCCGTCCCTTGCACGTCTCGTGCGAGGCGACTTTCTAACCTTGCGTGAGCGCGAATTCGTCGACGCCGCCCGCGTCGCTGGAGCGTCGAACGCGCGGATCATCTTTAAGCACGTGTTGCCGAACGCGATGGGGACACTCATCGTTGCCGTCACGCTGCTCATGAGCTCGGCAATCCTCCTAGAAACCGCGCTGAGCTTCCTCGGCTTTGGGATCGCCTCGCCCAACGTCTCGTTGGGAACGATGATTTCTGAATACCAGAGTGCGTTTAACACGCGCCCATGGCTGTTCTGGTGGCCCGGCCTGTTTATTATCGTCATCGCCCTGAGCGTCAACTTCATCGGAGACGGCCTACGCGACGCGTTCGATCCCCGTCAGAAGCGAGTGCCCTCAGCGCGTGCTCTGCGGCGCGCGGATACGCGGGCGCAGGCGGCGTTAGAAACGATGAACCCGCAATGAGTTTCATGATCTCGATTGCGGATTCTCCCTTACAGGAAGCCGAGCACCAGCAGCAGGATGATGATCGAGCCCAGGATGAGGGTCGATTGATTGATGGTGGTCTCCACCTGGGTGGCACCACGGGTGCTCTTCTTAATGTGACCGGCGTTTTTCAGCGCCGCGTAACGCTCACCAATCGCCCAAGCTGCGCCCTCAGCGGTGTTCGATTGAGTCTCCTCACCGACTTTTCTGGTCAGACGTCGCGCGGTTCCGCTGCTTGCGGGCAGCGCCCACGACGTGTGCTCACCTTCCGTCGAGGTGATGACGAGGTTCCACCTCGCCTCTGCTCTAGTGAAATTCGGCCACGGCACGTGCGTCGTGCGCAGGACATTTACCATGGTGATTCCACCGTCCGACACCTCCACGCGTGGGAGGTAGAACAGCAGACCGACAATCCCGGCACCCGCCATCAAGATGGGAACGCTCTGGGTGAGTTCGGCTGGGTTCGACCAGGCGATGCGCACGGACACGATGATCGCCATGGAGATAAAGACGAGCGAAAAGTATTTAGAAAAAGCGGTTTTGAACACATGTGTTTCACCCATGGGGCAATGTTCTCATTGAAGGTGGAATCCGCGAAGGGAAAAGGTGACGTCGCGTGACTATCGAGACCAACGCAACATCAGCTCAACGCAAAGAGCCTTTGCTCAAGGTCCGCGACCTTCGGGTGGACTTCTTCGTTGAGGACGATTGGTTCCCGGCTGCGGTCGACATTTCTTACGATGTGCACCCCGGTGAGGTGCTTGCGATCGTGGGCGAGTCGGGTTCGGGTAAGACGCAGAGCTCGCTGTCATTGCTCGGACTGTTGCCCACCAACGGCCGTGCGCGAGGCAGTGCGATGCTGGATGGTAAGAACCTGCTCGAGATGACACCTCACGAGCTTCGACGTGTCCGCGGTAACGACATTTCGGTCATCTTCCAAGAACCAATGACCGCGCTCAACCCGGTGTACACGATCGGATTCCAGATCGTGGAGACACTCCGCACTCACATGAACATGGGTCCCGCCCGCGCGAAGGAGCGGGCCATCGAGCTCCTCCGCTTGGTAGAAATGCCGGACCCTGAGACTCGTTTCCACTCCTACCCACATCAACTCTCTGGTGGGCAGCGCCAACGCGCGATGATCGCGCAGTCGCTCTCGTGTGACCCCAAGCTGCTCGTTGCCGATGAGCCGACGACCGCCCTTGACGTGACTGTCCAGGCGGAGATTCTGAAGCTCATGCGCGATCTGCGGAACCGGATCGACGCCGGGATCGTGCTCATCACCCACGACATGGGCGTGGTAGCCGACATGGCCGACCGCATCATCGTCATGCGCAATGGTCGCATTGTCGAGCGGGGAACCGCCGATGAGATCTTCAACCACGCCCAGCATCCGTACACGCAGGAACTCCTCGCGGCCGTGCCGCACCTCGGATCGAAGTCGGCCCAGGTCGAGGTAACCGACCGTGAAACAGAACCACAGGCAGCGCCTGAACAGCCAGTGGTCATGCTCGCGGAAGACATGGTCCTTGAATACCCGAAGCGAGGACGCACCCCAGCCTTCCGCGCCGTGAAGGACTTCGACATGACGATCCACCGCGGAGAGGTCGTCGGCCTCGTCGGTGAATCTGGTTCCGGCAAGACCACTGTCGGGCGCGCGGTCGTGGGTCTCCTACCGGTACACTCCGGCCGGCTCGAAGTCGGCGGCATCAACATGGTTGGCGCAAAACCGCGTGACCTAAAGCCGCTGCGGTCGAAGATCGGGATCGTGTTTCAGGATCCGGGATCCTCGCTTAACCCGCGCCTGCCGATCGGTGAATCTATCGGCGAGCCGATGTACCTCCACCAAGGCTTGAAGGGCAAGGCGCTCTCGCAGCGTGTTGAGGAACTCCTCGACCAGGTCGAGCTGCCGCGCTCAATGCGTAACCGCTACCCCCACGAACTCTCCGGTGGGCAGCGTCAACGTGTTGGTATCGCCCGCGCGCTCAGCCTCGAGCCGGAGCTGCTCGTTGCGGATGAGCCGACCTCTGCGCTCGACGTGTCGGTTCAGGCACGTGTGCTCGAGCTCTTCCAAGAGCTTCAGCGCGAGCACGGGTTTGCCTGCCTGTTCATCTCCCACGACCTCGCGGTAGTGGAGATGCTCTCGGACCGGATTGCGGTGATGAGCCATGGTGAACTCGTCGAGATCGGTACCGCGGCCCAGGTCGTGAACAGCCCGCAGGAGCCCTACACTCAGCGTCTCATCGCGGCAGTGCCAGTGCCCGACCCAGCCGAGCAGGAAGTGCGCCGCAAGACTCGCGACCGCCTACTCGCCGAAGCTGTTGCCTCCGGAGAGATCGAGTAGCCACTGCGGCGCAGGTTACACCGCCCAATCGAGGGCGGTGCCGTATCATGGACCGGGCCCACTTTTTCTGTGCCCGTCATATTCTTCACCATGATCGGAAACCTTGATGACCCAGCGCACAGACTTGCGCAACATTGCGATTATTGCCCACGTTGACCACGGGAAAACCACCATGGTTGACGCCATGCTCTGGGAGTCGGGTGCGTTTGGCGAGCACCGCGCGGTTGACGACCGCGCGATGGACTCGGGGGAGTTGGAACGTGAAAAGGGCATCACGATCCTCGCCAAGAACACCGCCGTGCACTACTCCGGCCCCTCCGCCCCCGAGGGCGTAACGATCAATGTCATCGATACCCCTGGTCACGCCGACTTTGGTGGGGAGGTCGAACGCGGGTTGTCGATGGTTGACGGCGTGGTGCTCCTCGTCGACTCCGCTGAAGGTCCGCTTCCCCAGACTCGGTTCGTCCTTGGTAAGGCGCTCGCCGCAAAACTGCCGGTGATCCTCGTCGTCAACAAGGTCGACCGCCCCGACGCGCGGATCGAGGAGGTCGTGGGCGAAGCGACTGATCTGCTTCTTGGTCTCGCATCGGATCTCGCGGAAGACGTGCCCGACCTCGACCTTGATTCGATCCTCAACTTGCCGGTTGTGTACGCATCGGGCAAGGCGCGCCGTGCCTCGCTGACTCAGCCGGCAGATGGCGAACTCCCAGAGGAAGACAACCTCGAAGCGTTGTTCGCGACGATCTTGGAATACATCCCAGCCCCCTCGTACGAGGAGGGCGCACCACTGCAGGCGCACGTGACCAACCTCGACGCTTCACAGTTCCTTGGCCGCCTTGCGCTGCTGCGCATCCATAACGGGATCCTCCGCAAGGGTGAAACCGTAGCTCGCGTCAAGCTCGATGGCTCGATTCACCAAGTGAAGATCACCGAACTTCTAAAAACTGAAGCGCTCGAACGCGTCTCGGCCGAGGAAGCCCACCCTGGTGACATTGTCGCCGTCGCGGGTATTGAGGACATCATGATCGGTGAAACCCTCACCGACCCAGACGACCCGCGCCCACTTCCCCCAATCACTGTCGACGAGCCGGCAATCTCGATGACGATCGGGATCAACACCTCCCCGCTCGCTGGCCGGGAGAAGAACACGAAGGTCACGGCGCGCCAGATTAAGGAACGGCTCGACCGCGAACTCGTCGGAAACGTTTCCCTGCGGGTGCTGCCGACCGACGGTCCAGACGCATGGGAAGTACAAGGCCGTGGCGAGCTTGCACTCGCCATCCTCGTTGAGGAAATGCGCCGTGAAGGCTTCGAGCTCACCGTTGGTAAGCCGCAGGTAGTTACAAAGACGATTGACGGCGTGCTTCACGAACCGATGGAGCGTCTCACCGTTGACGTGCCTGAGGAACACATGGGAGCAACGACGCAGCTGCTCGCTTCCCGCAAGGGTCGCATGCTAACGATGGCCAACCACGGCTCGGGCTGGGTCCGCATGGAATTTACGGTTCCCGCGCGCGGACTCATTGGCTTCCGCACGCGCTTCATGACCGAGACCCGCGGCACCGGCATCGCCGCCGCCATCGCCGACGGGTACGCGCCATGGATGGGGCCAATCGAACTGCGGGCCTCCGGCTCGCTCGTCGCAGACCGCCCTGGCGTGGCCACCCCGTACGCGCTCCTACACCTGCAGGATCGAGGCTCGTTCTTCATTGACCCCACCTCGGAGGTATACGAAGGCCAGGTCATCGGTGAGAACACCCGCGGTGATGACATGGACGTGAACATCACTCGCGAGAAGAAGCTCACGAACATGCGCGCAGCCTCGGCAGATACCTTCGAGCAGCTCACCCCGGCGATCAAACTCAGCCTGGAAGAGTCGTTGGAGTTCGCCCGCGAGGACGAATGCGTCGAGGTGACGCCGACCTCGGTGCGCATCCGTAAGGTCATTCTCGACCAGAACGATCGGGCTAAAGCGGTCGCTCGCGCCAAGCGAGGGTAGCCTAAAGGCGTGCCTAACCAGACCTCCAACCAACCGGTAGTACTTGGGTTCTTCGCCCACCCTGATGACGAAACCTTGAGCGCCGGCGGGATCCTTGCTGCGCTCGCCCCCCGCGCCAGCGTGCACGTCATCACCGCGACCCGCGGGGAGATGGGCGAGATTGTCGCACCCGACGGCCAGCGCACGCAGGTTGATCGCGACGCGCTTCCCCTCACCCGAGAGGCCGAAGTGCGTGCCGCGTGTGAGAGCCTCGGCGTTGCGAGCCACGAGTTCCTTGACGGGGGAGACGGTCGGTACAAGGACTCGGGCATGCAATGGGCGGACGATCGGCGAATCCGCGCGATTCCAGACCCGAATGCGCCGGCTGAAGCGTTCTCGCGAGCCGATGTCGACGAAGCCGCCCAGACCCTCGCGAGGCGAATTATCGAACTGCGCCCCAACCTCGTCATCACCGAGGAACCTGCCGGGGGGTATGGCCACCCCGACCACATTCAGTGCAACCTCGTCACGATGCGGGCCGTGGAGATCGCCGCACCGCACTGGCGGGTGCCGCTCGTGACCTACGTGGTGCAAGACGCTGTGCGCCTGCGCGCAGCGAATGAGGAACTCCTCGCCGCGCCCACCGTGCCCGCGGCAGACGCCTTCGACGTACCCCTCAACCGCCCCGACCTCGATGCACCCTTGCGCACGGGCGTGAGCACCCTTCCCGATGCGGTCATCGACACGGCGTCGGTGACTGGGCAACTCACGCGGGCGCTGCGTTCACACGAGAGCCAAGTGCACGCCGTCGATACATACCCCGGAACGCACCTTGCTGGGTGGTATGCGCTGACCAACAACGACCTCAAACCGATCCTCACCCACACCGCGCTCAACCTCGCGCCCGGCTGGGGCGCTCGCACCGAGTTGCAGGAATTCCTGCAAGGACTCGGCCTCGTGGTGCACGCCGAGGAGTTCGAAGAGTCCCGGCTCCTGCCCATTTTCATCGGAGGGTTCGGGCTTATTGCAGGGGTTGCCGCCGGTTTTGCGGGGAGCTTCGCGCACCGCATCAACCCACCGTGGGGCCTCATCTTAGCGCTCGTTGCAGTGATCGCCGGTGCTGTGCTCACCCGCACGATCGGGTCGGTGCGCACGAGTTTTATTTATTCTCTCGGCGCTGTCGGCAGCGTGCTCCTTATCGGCTCGGTCAACCGCGGCGGCGACATCGTCATCGCGAACGACATACTCGGGCTTGGGTGGATGCTCGGGGTTGTGGTGCTGACGTTCATCGGCACGCTCATCGGCGGTGCCGTGGTTAAGGCGCGGCCACGCCGTCAACGCACGCGGCCCGAGGTCGGCCAGTGATCGACGAAGACACCTATCGAGCAATTATGAGCCGGCTCGTTGCCGGCGTGACGGTCGTGAGCACGCGATATCGCAATCTCGATCTCGCGATGACGGCGACATCCGTGGTATCGGTCTCGCTCGACCCACCGACGGTGCTGTTTGCTGTGCACGAGGATGCGCGCCTTGCCGAAGCGGTCGAAAGTGGCAGCGGTTGGGCCGTCAACATCCTCGGGGGAGTGGGTGTGGCGACAGCAGATTGGCTTGCTAGTCCCGGTCGCCCAGCGATCGGGCAACTCTCCCGAGTGCCGCACACACGGGGCGCGACCACCGGTGCTGCGATCTTGGATGAGGCGAGCGCGTGGGTCGAATGCCACACGGAGTGGATTAAGCAGGCGGGCAGTCACCTCGTAGTCGTTGGGACCGTTGTGGGTGGCGACCTGCGTGGTGAAATCGGTGGCGCCGTGCTGCACGCGCACGGCCGACTCGAGCAATTTGACTAAATCGGATAAGTGACTGAATTGTTGTCAAAGATCACGATTTAGCACCGGTTTTTTAGGCGCTTCACCAGTAGCATAAAGGGCGGAATAGTTTGCTTATGTATTGGGGCCTGTGCTTTGACCCAGGATTTTGGACACGAGGGCGAGGATAACTCGCCACGCTCTGAGGAACCCTCTTCCGAGAACCTGCCGGATTTTCTTCGTACCGAACCCATCCCGGTTGTCACCCCGCCGAGCGACGCCGCCGAGGCGGTTCACGCCGACGAGACCGAGATTCTCGAGCGCGTCTCGAGCGAGCCGGAAACCGCCACCGATGAGCCCGAGGTTCCCGACGAGACGGTTGAGACGACAGCTGAGGAGTCTCCATCCGAGGCGGACGTAGCAGACGAGCCCGAGGTTTCTGCCGACGAGGTTCTGGAAGACGAAGCGCTCGTCGAAGACGAGCCTGTCGAAGAAGAGCCAGTGGCTGAAGACGTCGCTCCCGCCGTCGACGA
>CAYVDF010000014.1:0-8517 GCA_964450475.1 uncultured Pseudactinotalea sp. | reverse complement strand
ACGAGCCTGTCGAAGAAGAGCCAGTGGCTGAAGACGTCGCTCCCGCCGTCGACGAACCTGTTGCTGACGAGCCAGTGGAGGAAGCGACCGAGGTTGTTGAGGCGGCGCCAGAGGTAGAGGAACCCGCAGCAGAGGATTATGCCAATGATGCTGCGACGCAGGTTCTGGATGAACCAGAGACTGAGATCCTCGCGACCGGTGCCCCCGTGGGCGCCGGGTCGGTGAGTGAGGCCCCACCGGTTGACTCGTGGTTTGGCGGCACCAACACTCCGAGCTCCGCTGAACCCCTGCAGGAGGCTGCTGACGCCGTGAAAGCTCGCAAGAAAAAGAGTTCTCCCGGCAAGAAGGTCACCATTGGCCTCGTGAGCACCCTTGCGGTGCTCGCTGCTGCCTACGTTGGTGCAGCGTGGTATTTCGCGGACAGGGTCCCCACAGATACATCCGTCGCCGGAGTCGACATTTCGGGACTCACCCAAACAGAAGCAGTCGAGCGCCTCAATACTGAACTTCACGATGTCATGACGTCGGACATCGCCGTGACCCTTGGTGCGTCGGAAAGCACGATCGAGCCAGAAGCCGCTGGCCTCTCGGTCGACATCCCCGGCTCGGTTGAACGACTCGTTGGTTTCACTCTCGACCCGTCGCGCGTATTTGGCCACTTCTTCGGGATTGGCCCTCAGGAGCCGATTATCAACTCCGACAGCGCATCGCTGCGCCGCGCGATCGAGTCGATCGAGGAGAACCTCAACGTTGACCCGGTCGAAGGTGAAATCGCGATCGTCGAAGGCGAAATCGAAACCGTCGAGCCCGTTGATGGTGTCGCGATCAACGTCGATGAGGCGATGGATCTCATCGTCGAGGAGTGGCTCCAGGGTGACCGCCCCGTTGAGCTCCCCGGGGTCGTTCTCCCTCCGACGATGAACGCCGAGCGTATCGCAGAGGTCCGCGCCTCGGTCATCGATCCGCTCTTCAGCGGAGACATCGAGCTCTCGATCAACGAGCACACTGCGCAGGTTCCCAACGAGACGATCATTAACGCTGCGAGCCTGCACCTCACCGGCACGACGTACGAGCTCCAGCTCGATCCCGAGCCTCTCGCCGATGCGGTCAAGCCGCTGTTCCCAGGACTTGGGGAAAGCCCGAAGGACGCCCGCTTTATCTTTGAGAACGGTCGCCCCGTTATCGTCCCGTCGGTCACTGGCGCGGGCATCAACCCCGAAACGCTAGCGACCGAGCTTGCTGCAGGTGCCGTTAAGACCGGCGCTGATCGCAAGGTCAGCATCGAACTCGAAGCCACCGAACCTGACTTCACCACCGCAGATGCCGAAGCCCTCGGCATCAAGGAGCGGGTATCGCACTTCAAGACTCCGGTGCCATATGACCCGGTTCGCACGAAGAACCTCGTCACCGGTGCCCGCAAACTTACCGGAATCCTCGTCAAGCCCGGGGAGACGTTCTCGCTCATCGATGCGCTCAGCCCGATCGATGCTGCGCACGGGTATGTCAACTCCGGTGTCGTCGTGAACGGATTCGCTGACACCGCCATGGGTGGTGGGCTCTCACAGATGTCAACCACCGTGTTTAACGCCGCGTTCGAAGCGGGCTTGGAAGACGTCACGCACACTCCGCACTCGCGTTACTTCACCCGCTACCCAGCAGGCCGTGAGGCGACCATGTTCCTGCCCAACCTCGACATGAAGTTCCGCAACAACACCCCTTACGGTGTGCTCGTACAGTCGTGGATTGACGACGATGCCCATGTGGCGCTGTGGTCGACCAAGTACTGGGACACGAAGATCACGACGGGCCCGCGCACGAACTTCACCTCCCCGAGGACGGTGTACAACACCTCCAGCAGGTGCACGCCAGAGCGTGGTGGCCAGCCTGGCTTCACCGTTTCAGTACAACGGATCGTGTCGAAGGACGGGGTGCGTAACGATAAGTACTCCCGCTCCTACACGCACACGTACCAGCCGTGGAACAACGTCGTGTGTGGTGAGAAGCCGAAGCCGCAGCCGACTCCACCTCCCGCAGAAGACAACAGCGACAACTAAGAACCAACGGGTGGGTGCTTCGGCGCCCGCCGCTTGGGGGGCGGTGGAACCCGCTTCCCGATCGCGATGAGTTCGGCAGGCACGGTCACGAGCCCACGGCGAGTTTCGACGTCCAAACCGGTATCGTCGATACGGCGGATGTAGCCGAGCGCGTCAGAATAGCCGCCGGGAATGCGGTATCTGACGGTCACGCGCTCTCCGACCTGCCACTCTTGCCAAAAATTTGATCTCATGGATGAAATACTAAGAGAAGAAAATTTTTCGTGAAGGAGCGCCATGACCTACATCATTGCGGAGCCATGCGTCGACGTGAAGGACAAATCCTGCGTTGACGAGTGCCCGGTCGACTGCATTTATGAGGGCGAGCGGATGCTCTACATCCACCCTGATGAGTGCGTGGATTGCGGCGCCTGCGAACCCGTGTGCCCGGTCGAGGCGATTTTCTACGAAGATGATGTGCCGGAGCAGTGGAGCGTCTACTACGACGTCAACGTCGACTTCTTCAACGACCTCGGCTCCCCAGGTGGCGCTGCGAAGATGGGCCTGATCGAGAAGGATCATGAGGTAGTCGCTGCGCTGCCCCCGATGGCGGATGACTGACGTGGGGTTCGCTCCCTTCGACGAGGATTACCCGTGGGATTCGCTCATTCCGTACCGGAAGACGGCGAGCGCTCACCCGGGTGGTGTCGTTGACTTATCGATCGGTACTCCGGTCGATTCCACTCCCGAGGTTTTGCAGGCCGCGCTCGCTGCGGCCGCCGATGCGCCGGGCTACCCGACGGTTAGCGGAACCCCTGAGCTTCGCGCAGCCCTGATCGATTGGTGGAAGCGCCGCCGCGGCGCCACCATCGCTGAGGCGGGCGTCATGCCGACGATCGGGTCAAAAGAACTCGTAGGATTGCTGCCCTCGCTCCTTGGACTTGGCGCGAGCGACGTCGTGGTGGTGCCAACGGTCGCATACCCGACGTACCGGGTCGGCGCGAAGCTCGCAGGCGCCCAGGTCGTTGAGGCGGATGACCCCTCACAGTGGCCGCCCGAGGTTTCGCTTGTGTGGATCAATTCCCCATCGAACCCGACCGGTGCCGTTGCGCCGGTGGCTCAACTACGCGAGGTTATCGCCGCGGCCCGCGAGCGTGGAGCGGTCGTGGCCTCCGATGAGTGTTACGCCGAACTGCCGTGGACGAGCCCGTGGGTGGAAACTGGCGTGCCGAGCTTGCTCAACGATGAGGTGACCGGCGGCGATCACACCGGTCTGCTCGCCGCGTACTCGCTATCGAAGCAGTCGAACCTCGCCGGTTACCGCGGCGCTTTCATCGCAGGCGACGAGGGTCTCATCGCGAAAGTCACGCTCCTGCGCCGCCACCTTGGGATGATGATCCCCGCACCCGTGCAGGCCGCGATGACCGTTGCGCTTCGCGACGACGAACACGTGCAGGCCCAGCGTGAGGTTTACGCGAAGCGCCGAGCCGTGCTCAAACCCGCGCTCGAGCGGGCCGGGTTCGAGATCGATCACTCCGATGCTGGCCTGTATTTGTGGGTGCGCAAGGGTGATGCCGACGGTTGGCAGATCGTTGGCGACTTTGCCGCCCGCGGCATCGTCGTCGGGCCGGGGGCGTTCTACGGCGAGGCAGCCACTCGGCACGTGCGGATCTCGCTGACTGCGAGCGATGAACGCATCGCCGAAGCGGCCCGCCGGCTCACGCAGTCGTGATATTTCGCACAACCCGGAGGGCGAACGTGCCCCGTCAGAACCCGCGGTAGAATCGTAAAGGTTTTAGTTTTCAGCAGGAGGTTCCTACACCATGTCCGAGGCAGACCTTAAGCCCGCCACTTTCCGGGTCGACGACACCGAGTTGGAGTTCCCCCGCGTTGCCGCTACCGAGGGCAACGACGCCGTTCAGATCGCCCGACTTCTCCCAGAAACCGGGCTTGTCACCCTCGACCCTGGGTTCATGAACACGGCGAACACCGAATCGCAGATTACCTTCATCGACGGCGATCAAGGCATCCTTCGTTATCGCGGTTATCCGATCGACCAACTCGCGGAAAAGTCCTCCTTCCTCGAAACAGCCTTCCTGCTCATCTATGGCGAACTGCCCTCGGCCGATGAACTCACCGCGTTCCAAGAGCGAATCGCCCGCCACGGCCTCCTACACGAGAACTTCCAGAAGTTCTTCACCGCTTTCCCCCTGAGCGCACACCCGATGGCCGTGCTCCAGGCCGGTGTCGCAGGCCTTGGCACGTACTACCGCCACACGCTCGACCCGTTCGATCCCGAACAGCTCGAGCGCGCCACCGTACTCCTCCTCGGCAAGGTGCCCACGATGATCGCCGCGATCGCCAAGCGCGCCGCCGGCCAGCCCCAGCTCTACCCGGACACGTCGCTGAGCTATGTCGAGGACTTCCTCCGCATGACCTTCGCGCTGCCGTACCAGGATCGCGGGGTCGATCCTGTGCTCGTTGAGGCGCTCGATATGCTCCTCATCCTGCACGCCGACCACGAGCAGAACTGCTCGACCTCCACGGTGCGCATCGTTGGCTCCTCCGATGCCGACCTGTTCGCGTCGGTTTCTGCGGGCGTTGGTGCCCTCTCCGGCCCGGCACATGGCGGTGCGAACGAAGCCGTGTTGAAGATGCTCACCCAGATCCACGAATCGGGCGACGACGCCACCGCATTCGTCAAGCGCGTGAAGAACCGCGAAGACGGCGTTCGTCTCATGGGCTTTGGCCACCGCGTCTACAAGAACTACGACCCGCGCGCCGCCATCGTTAAGAAGAGCGCTGATGAGGTCCTCAGTAAGCTCGGCGTCACCGATCCGCTGCTTAATATCGCCCGCGAACTCGAAGAGATCGCCCTGTCCGATGAGTACTTCATCGAGCGCAAGCTCTACCCGAACGTGGACTTCTACACGGGCCTGATTTACAAGGCCATGGGCTTCACCACCGACATGTTCACCCCGCTGTTCGCGCTTGGTCGCCTGCCCGGCTGGATTGCCCAATACCGTGAGATGATCAACGATCCGATGACGAAGATCGGCCGCCCGCGCCAGGTCTACACTGGGGCTACGGCCCGCGACTACGTCGCGATCACCGAGCGCTAAGACGTTCATCGCAGCGGGGGCTACCGGGTTCGGTAGCCCCCGCTGTGTATTTCTAGGAGAGCCATGAGCACGTGCCCCGTCGAAAAGGTCAACGGAACCTGGGTCGTGCGCGGGCACGCCGAGGCGCGCTCCGTTGCACTCGACGACGTCACGTATTCCTCCGCCGTCTCCCGTTTCTTGCAAGTTCCCAACGGTATGGACGGCGAGGAGCACGATCGGTTTCGTGCTCTCACCGACCGGTATCTCACCCGCGAGAAAGTCGACGCGCTCACGCCAATGTTTGAACACATCGCCGAGCAGGTCGTTGCCGACGCGATTGACCGCCTCGGGGAGGCGGACGCCGTTGGGCTCGGCGCACAGTTCGCCGTGCGCGCATCCTCAGTCTGGCTCGGCTGGCCCCGCGCGATCGAGGCCGAGCTGCTCGACTGGGTGCGTGCGAATTGGGAGGCGACCCGCTCAGGTGAGTTCTCTCGCACGGCCGCCGTCGCGGCGTGGTACAACTCGATCATTACCGCGCTCATCGCCACGCGCCGCAAGGACGCCACCGACGACGTCACAACCGAACTCATGCACGATGACTTCCTCGGCCGATCCCTCACCACGGAGGAGATCACCTCGATCCTGCGCAACTGGACCGGGGGCGACCTTGGCTCGATGGCCCTGTGCATCGGGGTCGTGCTCGCCTACCTCGCCGACCATTCCGATTTGCAGCAGTACCTGCGCGCCACCGAGGTGCCGCCAAGTGACTGGCACCTGCTCATTGATGAGATCCTGCGCCTTGACGATCCGTTCGTCGCGAACCGTCGCCGCGCCACCACCGACGTGCACCTGGCGGGTGAGCACATTGCCGCCGGAGACCGGCTCATCCTCAACTGGACGGCCGCAAACCAGGACCGGGGCGTGTTCACCGAGTTTGACCCAGTCGCGAACGCCGAGAACAACCTCGTCTATGGGATTGGTCGGCACGTGTGCCCAGGCCGTTATCTCGCGACCGAACAGCTGCGGATCTTCACCGAGGCGATCCTCCAGCGCACCACGAGCATCGAGCCGGGAGAACATCCCCGCACGCGCTCACTCCCACCGGCAGGGGGCTACATCGAGGTGCCCCTGCGGCTTACGCCCGCACACTAGGCGGGGCGTCTTGCTCGAACGCCTCGACCACACCCGTCGTTGAATTTCGCCTGAACAGCATCCCCGGCAGCCCCGCGAGCTCGCGAGCTGAGACCACCCGCAGGTGCGGATGCGCGCCCGTGCGCACTGAGACCTTCGTGCCCGGGGTCAAGAACAGCCCCGCCTCAACCACGCAGCGGTCCCCGAGCGCGATCCCGACGCCTGCGTTCGCGCCGATCAAACAGTCCGCTCCGATGACAAGGGGAGCAGCGCCGTCCTCGGGCGGCAACAGTGAGGCACTGCCACCAACGTGGGTGCCCCCACAGACGAGCACGCCGCGGGAGATCCGCCCTTGGACGTAGGCGGGACCGAGGGTGCCGCCGCCGGCGTCGATGAAGCCTTCGGAGGTGACCTTCGTGCCCTTGGCGAGGTAGGCGCCCAGGCGCACGCGTGAACCATCGGCGATGGCGACCCCGGTGGGGATGATGTAGTCGACCATGTGCGGGATTCTCGCCACGGCGAGAACCTGCTCGATCGTGCCTTTGCCATCGATGCGTTGGCGCAGGCGCACCTCTTCAAAGTTGGTGGTAGCGCACGGCCCGGCGGTCGTCCACACGTTTAGCGGCAGGTGGGCCATGACGGCGTCGATATCGACCTCGGTCGGGGTGAGGATCCGGTTGGAGATGAGGTGCAGGCGTAGGTAGGCATCCGCGGTGCTCGCGGGCGGGGCGGCGAGGTCGATTTCGGTGACGATCGCCTCGAGGTTGACCCCGCGAGTGGGGTCGGCGCCGGCGAGGGAGGCTACTCCCGCGGGTACGCCGTAGGGGCCGCGCCGCTCGGCGGGAAGTTCCCCAAGGCCGAGGTAGACATACCAGACGTCGAGTACTCGCCCGCGCGAGATCGTCGCTACGCCAATGCCCCACGCGGGGCGCCCACGTTCAGTCATACTCCTAGACTACGGGCCTTTGCAGATCCCGGGGGTGGCCAACGAAGAACAGCGCGATGAGGCCAGCAACGACAAAGCCTGTGATCGGCAGCCACAGGCTCTCAGCCATTGCTTGGGAGTAGCCGTCGGCAAATTGCGGGGGCACGATCGGGGAATCGGTGCCGAGTCCAGGTGTCGTAGTGAGCAGTCGCCAGTTGAGCAGGGCGGCGAGCGCGGCTGAGCCGAGGGTTGAACCCATTTGGCGGGTGGTGTTGTACACACCTGAGCCGGCGCCGGCTGACGGGAGAGCAAGACGTCTAATCGCCGTCACAGAAAGCGGGGACCACAAGAACGCGTTGGCGAGCCCGAACAATCCCAGCGAGGTTACGAGCATCCACACGGGTGTTGTCGCATCGAGGGTGGCGGCGAGCCAGATGAGGGAGGCGGCGGCTCCAAACAGCGCGAGTGGGGCCATGACGCGTGGAGAGACCCGATCGACGAGGTAACCCGCGAGCGGCGCGAACGCGCCAGACAAGATCGCTTGAGGCACCAGCAGTAGCGCGGCCTGGGTCGGGGTGAAGCCGCGGACGTTTTGGGCGTACAGCATGACCGGGAACGCGACGGTCGTCATCGATAAGCCAACGAACGCGACGGCGAGGTTGCCAAGTGAGAAGTTGCGGTCGCGAAAGAGGCTGAGCGGCACGAGCGCCTCGGTCGTGGTGAAGCGCTGCCACAGCACAAACGTAGCGAGCACCGCGACTCCGGCGACGATGAGGCGCGGCACGGTGATGGCGCCGTAGATCTGGCCCCACTCAAAGGTCGTGCCTTCTTGAATCCCGAAGATGAGCAGTGTCATCCCAATGGCAGAGAGGATGACCCCGACGATATCGAAGCGGTGCGGGGCTGAGGGCAGGCGGGGGATGTATCGGTAGCCGAGGGCGAACCCGATGATGCCAACGGGAACGTTGACGAAGAAGATCCACTCCCAGCCACCTGCATCGACGAGTAGCCCGCCGGCGAGTGGGCCAACGAGGAGGGCGACCCCGGCGGTCGCGCCCCAGATCGACATCGCCGTCCCGCGCCGATCGGCCGGGAAGATTCGGGTGATGACCGCCATCGTTTGCGGGGTCATCATCGAGGCGCCAAGGCCCTGGATCAGCCGGGCAGCGATGAGCATCGTGATTGAGCCAGACAGTGCGCACCACAGCGAGGCAAGGCTGAACACGACGAGGCCTGTGAGGTAGAGCAGGCGCGGGCCGTATTTATCCCCGAGCGGCTCTGTTGCAAAAATCGTGAAGCTTGAGCATGCTTGGCGGAGATTGGACGG
>CAYVDF010000013.1:1895-20594 GCA_964450475.1 uncultured Pseudactinotalea sp. | reverse complement strand
CAACGGCGCCCAGACCGTGATTGATGAGTTCATCTCCTCGGCAGAGCAAAAGTGGGGCCAAAGCTCTTCGCTCGTCATGCTCCTGCCCCACGGCTACGAGGGCCAAGGCCCGGACCACTCCTCCGGACGTATCGAGCGGTTCCTGCAGCTTTGCGCTGAGAACAACATGATCGTTGCTCAGCCCTCGACCCCAGCGAACCACTTCCACCTCCTGCGCCGCCAGGCCTACCAGCGTCCCCGCATGCCGCTGATTCTGTTCAGCCCCAAGCAGCTGCTGCGCCTGCGTGCCGCGGCCTCCGCCGTGGAGGACTTCACGACCGGCACGTTCCAGCCCGTCATCGGCGATTCGGTTGCCGATCCAGAGCAGGTCACGAAGGTGATCATGTGTTCGGGCCGCGTGTACTACGACCTCCTCGCCAAGCGCGATAAGGACGGCCGCCACGAGATCGCTCTCATCCGGCTCGAGCAGCTCTATCCGCTTCCCGCCCAGGAGATTGCGGCTGAACTGGCGAAGTACCCGAACGCCGAACTCGTGTGGGTTCAGGACGAGCCCGAGAACCAGGGCCCTTGGGGTTACCTCGCGCTCAATATGCCCGAGCAGGTGCCGACTGTTGCCGAGCGCGGCATCACGGTCGTCTCCCGCCCTGAATCGGCGGCGCCCTCTGCTGGAACGATGGTTCTTCACAAGCACGAGCACGAGCAGCTCATGCAGAAGGCCTTCCCCCAGTGACACTGTGCGTCATCGGCGATGACCTTGCCGCGGGCATCGGCGATGCCCGCGGCATGGGCTGGGTCGGGCGGGTCGTTGCCCGCACGAACCAGCCCCCGCCGGTCTACACCCTCGCGGTACCCGGTGAAACCACGAGCGAACTCGGCATGCGCTGGGCCAGCGAATGTCGCCTCCGATTCGATGGCCAGGACGATCGCCTCGTCATCGCCCTTGGCGCTCACGACCTGACGCGCGCGATCTCTCTCGCGCGCAGCCGGCTCAACCTCGCGAATGTTTTGGACGACGCAGCAAGCGCCCGTATCCAAACGTTCGTCGTCGGTCCGCCACCCCGCATCGATCTTCCCTTAGAGTTGCAGGCCGAACTCTCGGCGGCGTTTGCCGACGTGTGTCAGCGCCGCCAAGTGCCGTATGCGGAAACCTTCACGCCGCTGCAGTCCCACGAAAAGTGGCACTCCGACCTCAACGCCTCCAACGGCGTCCTGCCTGGCCAAATCGGTTACGGTCTTCTCGCGTGGCTCGTCTTGCACAACGGATGGCACGACTGGATCGGCTCGGCGCCCCGCGACTAATTCTGCTCGGTGCACCCGAGTAAGTTTAGTTCCTCACGAGCACGGCCTTGCCGCGCACGCGCCCCTCTGCTAGATCAGAAAATGCTTGGCGCACCTCAGTGTCGGAATCGAAGTTGTACTCCGCGTGGATGCGCGGGCGCAAGCCTGTGGCGACGAGGTGCTGAGTGACCGCGGCGAGCTGAGCCCGGGTGCCCATCGTCGTGCCGATGACCCGTAGGTTGAGGAAGAACACTCGGTTGAGATCCGCCGGCGGGTTCGGGCCTGACGTTGCGCCAGCAATTGCGATGACCCCACCGGGCTTCAGGCTTCGCAGCGAGTGGGACCACGTTGCCTCCCCCACGGTTTCGATCACGGCATCAACGGGGGCGATCCGCTCCCCCGAGACGACAACCTCGTGCGCGCCGATATCGCGAGCAAAAGAAAAATTATTTTCGTCCCGGGTCGCGGCGATGACGTAGGCGCCCGCGCTGCGAGCGAGCGCGATCGCCGCGGATGCGACTCCGCCCGTGGCTCCTTGAACCAACACCCGCTGACCCGGAAGTACCCCAGCGGAGGCGAACAGTAAGTTGTAGGCGGTGAGGTACGCCGTCGGTACGCAGGCGGCTTCGGCGAAGGTGAGTTCGGCGGGTTTGTCGAGGAGGTTCGTGGCCGGCACAAGAATTTCGCTCGCCATCGTGCCGGGAAATTTTTCCGACAGCAGCGTCCGGCGCGGGTCATGGGTTTCGTGGCCCGCCCACAGCGGTGAGGTGATGACGGAGTGGATGATGACGTCGCGCCCGTCGTCAGTGACGCCGGCACCATCGGTGCCAAGAACCATCGGCAACGCGGACTCGCGAAGGCCAACACCTTTAAGGCTCCACAGGTCGTGGTGGTTGAGGGCGGCGGCCTTCATGTGTACGCGCACCCACGTGCTTGGATCGGGATCGGCGGGTGAGGTGGCCTGGGGATAGATCGGGTCAAGATCCCCGATCTTTAGGCCATCGAGAAACTCGGGCGAGAAGGAGTCGACGTAGACGCTGCGCATGCGAATACCCTACCGCCGGTGGTCACGGGATTGCGCTAAGGGCGTGGAAAACGCAGCATGTCGCTGCATGTGGGAGAATGGGAGAGTTATGACAGAAGGAGGCACCGATGAGTAAGCGTGCACGCAAGCGCAAAGATCGCCGCAATCGTCCGGCGAACCGCGGCAAGCGCCCCAACAGCTAAGTTGCAGATGGCCCACCCCTTGGTGGGCCATTTTTTATGCCTCGCGCTCGATGGTGATGCTCTGGCTCACGATCGTGATCCGCTGCATGACGCGTTCTCGGAGGTGTTCGGGTGCGCGCAGTTCAGTGCATGAGCGACGAACAAGGTCGCGGAGTTTTTGTTCCACCCCGACCTCAACCTGGCAGGTTGGGCACGTGGTGATATGGGCGGCGAGACGGACCGTGTCGACCTGCGACATTTCACAATCGATGTATTCCTGCAGGTGCGACAGTGCCTCGTCACATGGGGAATAGTTTTTCTCGGTCATGTGCTGGTCACCTTCATTCCTAGATCGCGCGCGTGATCGGTCAGCAGCTCCCTGAGCTGGCGGCGGCCGCGGTGCAATCGCGACATCACCGTCCCGATCGGCGTATCCATGATCTCCGCGATCTCCTTGTAGGCAAACCCCTCGACATCGGCGAGGTAGACCGCGAGGCGGAAGTCTTCAGGAAGCGAGGCGAGGGCCTCTTGAACTACCGAATCTCCGATGAGTTCGAGCGCCTCGGTCTCTGCCGAGCGCAAGCCGCGGGAGGTGTGCGAGGCGGCGCGGTGAATCTGCCAATCCTCAACCTCACCAGAATCGGACTGTTTCGGTTGGCGCTGCTGCTTGCGGTAGTTGTTGATGAACGTGTTGGTCAGGATCCGGTACAGCCACGCCTTCAGGTTGGTGCCCGGCTTGTACTGGTGGAACGCAGCAAAAGCCTTCGTAAACGCCTCTTGCACCAGATCCTCGGCATCGGCTGGATTCCGAGTCATTCGAAGGGCTGCCCCATAGAGCTGGTCAAGGTAGGGCATCGCATCGCGAGTGAAGCGATCGTTGCGTTCCTCAGGGGTTTCCTGATCGACGTCAACAACCGTTTCCTCAACTTTTGGTTGCGGGGTGTCCTTAGAAGTAGCCATCAGCGACGAGCTTATCTGGGTTTTTGAGATCCCGCTCCCCTGAGTTCGGGCCGCGGCCAAAGGGCGCGGAAGAGTCACGGTGGTCACATAGCTGTTAACGGCGAGGGCGTTCGGAATATTCCGCACGAGTGCTAGCGAATCAGTAGCGGATTCGCCCATCCTGCGATAGCAATAGAGTATGAATGTTATCCGCACCCTTGCCCGTCCACTCCTTGCGTCAGTGTTTGTCGTTGACGCCATCGACGCGCTAAGGCGCCCCGACGAGCATGTCGAAAAACTGCAGCCGATGGAAAGCGTCATCGCGAAGGCAAGCGATGCGGTTCCGGCGATGCCGAGCAACATGCGCACTCTCGTGCGTCTCCACGCCGCCGTCACGCTCGGAGCTGGGGTGCTGTTCGCGCTCGGGAAGGCGCCGCGTACCTCGGCGACCGTTCTTGCACTTGCGTCTGCACCCGCGGCGATTGTCGCCCACCCGGTGCGTACCAAAGCACAGCGCGAGCAAAACCTCCCGCGCCTGCTCGCCAAGGCCGCCGCGATTGCGGGCCTGAGCTTCGCCGCGACCGACCGCCAAGGTGAACCCTCGCTCGGGTGGCGCTATCACAACTGGCGTGACCACCGCGCGGACATTGCCCAGGTGCGCGCCGAAGCCGCAGCGGAATAGCGACTTCTCAGGGGTTGACCACCCACGGCAGCGCCGAAAGCACCCCGGTAGAGTACACAGCATGACTGTTTCTGCCGAGCTGTGGCCTGCCCCGACCGCGAGCGCGATCGATGCCACCGTTGTTGTTCCTGGATCAAAATCGCAAAATAACCGCGAGCTCATCCTCGCCGCACTCGCAGACGAACCCACAACCCTGACTGGCGCGTTAGAGTCCCGCGACTCCGATCTCATGATCGGCGCCCTGCGAGCCCTGGGCACGCGCATCGACATCGACGGCACCACCGTGACGATCACCCCCGGGCTTCTCGCTGGCCCGGCCAGCATCGACTGCGGGCTTGCCGGCACCGTCATGCGGTTCATACCGCCGATCGCTGCCCTTGCCACGGGTGAGATTTTCCTTGACGGCGATCCCCACGCTCGCGTGCGCCCGATGGCTCCCGTACTGCGCGCCTTGCGCGATCTTGGGGTGGAGGTCACCTCCCCCGATGGCGCCGAACCCACTCACCTTCCCGTGACCGTTCACGGCACGGGCTCCCTTGCGGGCGGCGAGGTCGAGGTCGACGCCTCGGAGTCCTCCCAATTTGTTTCTGCACTACTACTCGCGGCACCCAAGTACACGAACGGGTTGACCGTGCGCCACGTGGGCGAACGCTCCCCCTCGGTGCCGCACATCATCATGACGATCGAGGCACTGCGCGCACGCGGAGTACGCGTGGACGTCGACACGAACGAGTGGCGCGTGCACCCCGGCCCAATCACGGGCGGGCACATCCCGATCGAGCCAGACCTCTCGAACGCGGGTCCCTTCCTTGCTGCGGCGCTCGCGGCAGGTGGCACCGTTCGGGTGCCGAACTGGCCGACTCAGACCGCCCAACCCGGGGATCTGCTTCGCACCTTCCTCACCGATATGGGTGCAACCGTCACGCTCGATGGCGACACACTGACCGTGAGCGGAGGCGATGAAATCAAGCCCCTGACCGCCGACCTGTCCGCGGCCGGTGAGCTCACCCCGACGCTCGCGGCGCTGTGCACGCTCGCCGAGGGGACCTCGACGCTGACCGGGATCGCTCACCTGCGCGGCCACGAAACCGACCGCCTCGCGGCTCTCGTCACCGAGATCACCCGGCTCGGTGCCTCTGCTGAAGAGCTGCCCGATGGGATCAGAATCCACGGCGGCAAGAGCAAACTCAAAGCCGCCGAGATGGAGACCTACGACGACCACCGCATGGCAACCTTCGCCGCCATCATCGGCCTTGCCGTACCTGGGGTGCGGATTCATAACATCGCAACGACTGGCAAGACCATCGCTGATTTCCCCGGAATGTGGCACGAGATGATCGGAGCCTAATGCGCAGAGAGTGGAGCGAGGAGGACGTCCGTATCCGCCCGAGTCGGCGAGGGAGCCGGCCGCGAAGCAAGCGCCGTCCACAACACAAAGACGCGATCTGCGGGATGGTGACGACCGTCGACCGCGGGCGTTACGACGTCCAACTTGAAACCGGCGTGCAGGTGCGCGCGGTTCGGGCGAGGGAGCTCACGAAGACCGCGATCGTGGTCGGGGATCAGGTTGACGTCGTCGGAGACACCAGCGGGCAACCCGATACGCTCGCGCGGATCGTGCGAATCAACGAACGCGAAACGGTGCTGCGCCGCTCGGCCGACGATGCGGACCTGTCGGAGCGGATCATGATCGCGAACGCTGACCTGCTCGTCATCGTTGTCGCACTCGCCGATCCGGAGCCATCGGCGCGCATGATCGACCGCTTCCTCGTTGCCGCCTTCGACGCTGGGATGGATGCGCTGCTGTGCCTGACGAAGGCGGATCTCGCGGATCCCGCGCCAATCACTGCGCTGTACGAGCAGCTCGACGTGCCATCAGTCGCGACCAGCGTGACGGACGACGGCGTGAGCGGGCTCGAGGAGCTGCGCAATCATTTGCGTGGGCGCACCTCGGTGCTCGTTGGCTCCTCTGGGGTGGGCAAGTCGACCCTCGTCAACGCTCTCATTCCTGAGGCTGATCGGGCGACGGGCGGTGTTAATGTCGTGACGGGGCGGGGCCGGCACACGTCGACATCGGCGGTCGCTTTGCCGTTTGAGGACGGCTGGCTCATCGATACCCCTGGGATCCGCTCGTTCGGGCTTGCTCATATCGAACCGGAGCGGATTGTGGCAGGGTTTGAGGACATCGCGACCATCGCTGCACAGGAGTGTCCGCGCGGATGCACGCACCTCGATGAGTACTGCGCCCTCGATGAGTGGGCAGAAGCGAGCGGCCAGGCCGCCAAGGCGCGCGTCGATTCCTTACGACGCTTGCTGCGCAGCCGGGACGCGTTGGAAGAGTATTAGTGGCCTTCCCAGCCGCTGATCTTATTCAGTAAGACTGGGCCTCGCTGGTCGAGAAGATCGCCGCCAACCCGGATGCCAAGCCATGGCCCACCAACCATCGTCGCGATCCCGAGCACGAGCGCGAGCCACCCCCACGTCGGATCCCCGAAATATGCGAGGAGTCCAAAGATGAGGGTCGGGACAGCGAGCACAATCGTGGCGAGCACCGCGACAGATTGCACGAGCACCGTGAATCCCATGGCACCCGTGCCTGTGGTGGAAAATGGGCTCACCCCCGGCGGTTGCACGGGGTAAGCCACCGCCGCCGACAGCCCAAGAGAGAACCCAACCCCGCCGCCGAAGATAGCGAGCACGACTCCAAAGAGCGCGGGGGCGATGTCCCACGCGTCGCGGACGATCACGGCAGCGACCGTGATGAGGAGCAAGGCGGGCAGCGCCCAGATGATGTACCCCACGAGGCGACCGAGGCGGTCGTGGCGGCCAGGGCCGCCGGAGGCGATGAACATCCACAGAGCGGTGGAGTCATACGCGGTGTCGTTGTGCAGGGCCCAGCCACCGAAGAATGCCGCAACAATCGGAAGGCCGAGGATTGCAAGGTTGGGGAAGTTCGGCGCAACCATGATGGCGACCGCTAGGAGCGGGGGGACGATGAAGATCACGACGGCCTGCATGAGGTAACGCGGGTCGGTTCTCCAGTACCGCAGTGCCCGGGCAGCTACCGCTGCCGCCGGAGTCGGCAGGCGGAGTTGCTCGTGCAGTGTGCGCGGCAACCGGCCACGCCCCTCCCCACGCTGAGTCGCGACGCGGGCATGGGTCACGCTCGTCATTGCTGGGGTGAGCAGGCGCAGCCACGCATACCCGATGAGAGCGAGCCACGCGAGGGCGACAACGAGGTAGAGCGCCGCCAACCCATACTGCCCTTCCGCCACGGCACCGGGGATTGCCCACGCGGCGCCGAGCGGGGTCCACGCAAGAACCGCGAGTCCAGGCTGTACGCTCTCCCAGATATCGGAAACGGCATCGGGGTCGAAGGAGTTCATCACGAACACGAACGCGATAAAGAACACCAGCCCGGCCATCGCCGTGATGTCCTTGCCTCGGCGCGAACGCAGGAACGTCGCGGCGGCAGTGGTGGTCACGCGCGCGAGCACGAGGCAGGTGAGCAGGCCAATCGCCGCGGCGAGGATCCACACTGGGATTGCGCTTGGGCTCCCAACCCACGCGAGCGTAAGCGCACCGAGCACCCCCAGGGTGAGGATGCCGGGGATGGTAATTGCACCGGCGATGACGAGCCCAATGGCGAACGGCAGCGTAGGAGCCGTGAACTGGGCGAAACGCACGGGGTCGAGCGTGTCGTCGAGCCCAAAGGAGAGCAGTGGCACGATGACCCACGCGAGGGTGAGTACTACGCCGAAGGCGATGAACGCCGTCGTTAAATCAAAACCGGAACGGCCAAGAGTCCATGCACCGGCTGCAATCGCAATGACGATGAACCCGGCGTAGACGAGCCCGATGATCATGAAGACGAGACGCCACGTGTCCTTTTTGACCGTGTTGAGGAGGATACGCAGCCTTAGTTGGACGAGGGTCGCAACCACGACAGTCCTCCCTCGTGAACGGGGGCGCCAACGAGTTCAGCGAAGCGCGTTTCGAGGTCGGAGCCTGCGCTGACCTCGGCCACCGTGCCAGCGGCAAGCAGGTGCCCGTCGGCGATGACGGCAACGTGCGAGCACATGCGCTGCACGAGGTCCATGACGTGGGAGGAGACCACGACCGTGCCGCCAGAGTCCACAAAATCGCGGAGGATCGCGCGGATTCCCGCCGCCGAGACAGGGTCGACCGACTCAAAAGGTTCATCGAGCACGAGCACCGAGGGGGCGTGGATGAGCGCACAGCCAAGCGCGGCCTTCTTACGCATCCCGGCGGAGTAATCCCCGACTTGTACCTTCGCCGAATCGGTCAGGTCCATGGCGGCGAGCAGTTCCTCGGCGCGTTCGCTCACAAGGTCTGGCTCCATGCCGCGCAGCAGGCCCGCATACATGATGAGCTCACGGCCTGTCAGCCGGTCGAACAGGCGCACGCCATCGGGCAGCACGCCGAGCCGCTTCTTCGCCTCGAGCGGGTTTGCCCACATGTCGACGCCGTGGATGTAGGCGTTGCCGGCATCGGGCACGAGCAGGCCCGTGGCCATCGACAGCGACGTCGTCTTTCCCGCCCCGTTCGGCCCGACGATCCCGTAGAAGGACCCGACGGGGATGTCGAGGCTCAGGTTGTTGACGGCAACGTTGTTGCCAAAACTCTTGTGGAGCCCGCGCATCGCAAGGGCGGGTGTGGCTGCGTTATTCACCTGCCCTACCCTAGCAACCGATGCGCACAGGCACACACGCACGCGTTTTGCGCGCCGAAATGCACCGTTTGCCTGTAGGTTCAAGAGTATGAGCGATGTGACGTACGAAGAGGACCTCCGCCTTGCCCATGTGCTTGCGGACCAAGTCGATGGCCTGACCATGTCCCGGTTCAAGTCCGCCGACCTTCGCGTGGAGACCAAACCGGACATGACGCCGGTGTCGGATGCCGACCGCAGCGCCGAAGAACTCATCCGCGGCCTCCTTAGCCGCCACCGCACCCGCGATAGCGTGCTCGGCGAAGAATTCGGCCGTTCCCCTGGCGGTGCGCGCACGTGGGTCATCGACCCGATCGATGGCACGAAAAACTTCGTCCGTGGCGTTCCCGTGTGGGCCACGCTCATTGGATTAATGGACGGCGATGAGGTCGTCATGGGGATGGTGTCGGCGCCTGCGCTTCACCGCCGGTGGTGGGCCGCCAAAGGCACGGGGGCGTTCACTGGGCGTAACCTCATGTCGGCCACCCGGATGCACGTCTCTGGCGTGCGTACTCTCGAGGACGCGTCGCTGTCGTATTCCTCGCTCGACGGCTGGCGCGATCGCGGCACCCTGCCGGAGTTCCTCGACCTGCACGAGCGCGTGTGGCGCACCCGGGCTTATGGCGACTTTTGGTCGTACATGATGGTCGCCGAGGGCGTCGTCGACATCGCGGCCGAGCCCGAACTTGAGCTCTATGACATGGCGGCGCTCGTTCCGATCGTGACCGAAGCCGGGGGCACGTTCACCGACCTCAACGGCGAACCGGGACCGCACGGGGGTAACGCGATCGTCACGAACGGGCTCCTGCACACCCAGGCGCTCGAAGTGCTCGCTCCTAGAGCTCGCTAAGCAGGGCGATGACGTGGGCGCGTTCGCTCGCGTCGTACCACAGCAGCCCCTCGGCGCTCACGTGCTCGCGGGCATCCTCATCCCCACCTTGAGCCGCACGAATCGCGGCGAGTACCTCGGGGTTGTCGAGGTCATCGATGTGGATGCTCACCACGTCGCGCCACTGGAGGTTCGCAACGCGCACCACCCCGGGCACCGGAGTGTTTGACACGGTCGCATCTGCTGCTGCGACGATGCGGCTCGCCTCCCCAAGATCGATAGCTGCCTCTGCGGCAGCGAGGAACGCGAGGTACTCCGCGCCCTCATCGTCCTCATCTGGGGCGAGTGCGCGCAGCGCAGGGGTCGCGGCGAACGCGTCGCGGTCGGTGAGCGCACTATCTGTTTGGAGATCGGCGAGCGTGAGTGGAAGATAAATCCGCATGCCTCTAGTGTGCTCCACTTTTCGCTCGGCGCCACAGTCTTGGCTTGCGCCCGCGCGCGCGGGTCGGTAAAAACTGGTCGGCAACAGCCACGAAGGCTTGAGCGATGGGTGATCGGGCGGCAGCATTGCGCACGGGCGCGCACTCCAAGATTGCTTTGTCGACGGCTGGGTCTTCGGGAAGTAGCAGCGGGTTGTCGATGCCTGCAAACCGCGCGAGCAGTTCCTCTACCGACTGCCGCGCACCCGGCCCCGCCGCCGCGCTGCGCACCCTGTTGACGATGACGTGCGTGGCCGGCACCTGGGCATCGAGATGAAAATTAATAAATCGGTGGATGCCAACCGTATCGGCGCTGGCGACCATGCAGGTGGAGTCAGAAACCTCAAGAATGAGTGACCACATCGCGTTGCGCGCCGGGCCGAACCCGCCAAGGTCGTTATCTCCGGGGATCTGCACCGGCGCATCGACGATGACGTGCCCGGGCCACTCACTGACGATCTCCCAGAAGTTGTGCAGTGCCGGCGTACTCACCTCGGCCCACCGGTCGGATTTATTGAGACCACCAAGAACCCGGATCCCGAAGCGTTCCTCGGTCAGGCGCAGCAGCCCGTCCATGTCGAAGGTGCCGCGCTCAACCCCGCGCATTGCCGCGGCAATCCCCGACCCATCGGGGTCAAGGCCGAGGTACTGTTTGATGCTCGCGCCCCACACATCGGCGTCAATAAGCAGCGGGTTCGCGCCTCTAGCAGCGAGCTCAGCCGCGAGATTCACCGCAACGGTTGTGCGCCCGGGCCCGCCCCATGCGGACATGATCGAAACAATCTCACCCTGCTGCGCCTCCAGGGTGGCCGGTTCGGGTGCGGGCGAGGCTGGGCGAACCTCGTGGGTATCGATAATGTCGAGGAGGCGCTGTGCGAGATCCTCAATCCCGTATGGCACAACGCTCGCGCCGATCCCGGCGTAGGAGGTGACGTCGTCCATGCTCGAGACGACAACCGGAACGACACCGACCTCGGTGAGGCGTTCCAGCAGGCTTCGGTTGACCCCAAGCCCGGCGTCGATCACCGCGAGATCCCCAACGCCAGCGATTGCCGCGGCGAGAACCTCTGAGGCATCGGCGCACCGGCGCATCACGCTCATCGCGGGCGCGTTGTTGATCTGCTGGAAAAACTCCGCCTCCTGCGGACCCCGCATCGCGAGCAATACCCCGATCTCGCGCATTGCTACCTGCTCAGGTGTGGCACGAGGGTGACGTGGCCGCTCGCCCCGACGGCTCCGAGCACGTTGCCTACTTCGCCTTCAGGAACGAGGACCTGCACGACGTAACTCGCACCGGATCCGAACAGCGAGTCGTCGGTATCGACGCCGCGCACGTGCAGCCCCGTCGATACCCGTTGCGGATCTGGGGCGTCTCGCCCGGCGATGTCGCGCGGCACTACCCACAGGTCAACGACGTCGCCGACCGCTAATGGTGCGGGGTTTGTGACGACGATGCTCAGCGGCCGGAATCCGAGCTCGCCGGCCGCTCCCAGCGCACTCAGGGGGATGAGTTCGCCTGCGGGGATCGACTGGTGGAAGACGTGCTCGGCCGCCTCCGCGTACGGCCCGGCGAGGGCACCCGGGTCGAGGTAGTGGTCGTGCGTTCCCCCGAGGTTGATTTCGACGACCTTGAGCTGCGCGCTCGCGAGCGTGTCACCGACCGCGATGGTTTCCCCAGCGACATATACGGGGTGGGTTTTGTCTGCCTTGGCAAACACCCACCCGCCAAGCGCCACTGAGAGCGCTACAAGCAGGATCCCTACCCCAAGCCGCGGGTCACGCCAGCGCGGTCTTCGAAAGGTCGCCACGGTTCCCCCTTTATCCTCATCGATCCGGCATAGAGCATCATCATGCCAAAGGAATCTCCCCGGCGCGGCCTTTTCCACAGGTACGCCCGAAGGGTGGAATCGTTTGCCACAATAGGGGCTATGGAACCGCGCTTCCTTTCCCTCGCAGACGTCACCGAGATTCTCCAGGTGCCGATGTCAACGGTGCGCCAGCTCGTGCGTTCCGGTGAGCTGCGCGCCATCCAGGTCGGCGGCAAGGGCACGTGGCGGGTCGAGCGCAGCGAGTTCGAGGCGTACATTGAGCGCTGCTACGCCCAAACTGAGGCGCGGCTCGAGCAAAACTAGGTCACTGCTCGATGCACACGATGGCGTCCCACGCCACCGCGAGCGCCGCCGTTGGCGTATGGACGTCGATGTAGTCGGTTCCAACAAGGCCGACCCTGCCGTGCAGCTCACCTCCGAGAGTGAGCAGACGGACCGTCATCCCTGACTCGGCAATCTTGCGGAGCGCGTAGCCGAGGGTGAGCCGGGCGCTGATCCCCTTGAGTTCGGGTGCCGCCCCGGCCAGCGGCCACGCATAGGCGACCCCGGTGTGAGGTATGAGTGAGCGCCGCGGGCCATCGTGGAGCATCGTCCACGCGTGGTTGGCTTCGTCCACGGTACCTTCGCGTAGGTCGCCCGTGCGCAACCGCACGTGCAGGCGCTGCCCAACCCGGTGCCGGATCCGATCTGCGAGTGAGACCGTCGCAGCCTCGGCATGCACGAGGTGGGGAATCTCCTCCTCCTGCTCCCGGCGCAACGCCGCGTCGAACTCGGCTTCGAGCTCATCAAATAGATCATCCCAACGCATGGCCCAACCCTAGGGGAATTGCTCATCGAGTTGTCCACAATCGCACACCTCCCCTAGACACGCGGGCAACCCTCTAGTAGAACTTACCTACATGAACTGACATGAACTGATATCTAATGAGGTCAAAGATGATCAATAGGAACATTCTCGCTATCGCCGTCTGGGGTGCGTGCGCGGCGCTGCTCTGGGTGTTCGCCTCAGGACTCACCCCACTCTCGCTTGAGACGCATGCAACAACTCTGCTCACGACCCTTGTAACTAATGTCGTGCTCCTCATCGGCGCCCTCGTATGCCTGTGGTACCTCGCAACAGCCACCGCGCTGTTGGTAAGCCAGGCCGTTCGAGCCCTGGGCATCGGCGCTCACGGCCTTGATCGCCTCATTAGCCGAGTTGGCGCACCGCTGCTGCGCCGAGTTGCACTGTGGGGCACTGTTGGTTCGCTTGCGCTTGGGTCGCCCACGGCTGCAGTCGCGTTGGGCGACCCCGCCGGTGCCGACTCTCTTGCCGCCGAGTCTGTGCCGCATGTCGCGGCAGAAACTCACACCCTTCCCGGCTCTCGCAACTCAGAGTTTCTTATTGACCTGGGATGGCCAACATCGACCAGTACCGCTCCCGCGCCGACCAGGCCCGTTGTCGCCGAGGCCGCACCGCAGCCGCAGGCCACCCACATGGTTCAGTCCGGAGACACCCTCTGGGCCATCGCCGAGGCACACCTCGTTGCGAATAACCACACGGCTAACCCCGCACAGATCGCGGCGCACTGGCCGAGGTGGCACGCCGAGAACATCGACGTCATCGGCACAAACCCCAACGTCATTACCCCTGGCTTACGCCTGACCGCTCCGTCCTTGGAGGAATCATGACCGCCCTTGCTCCTGCTCCCCGCCACTTTGCTGCTCAAACAACTGCCCCCGTGCGGAAACTGCGACGGCCTGGCCCTCGTTTGCCGTGGGATCCGCTCAGTGTTGACGCCGAGGGCGATGTGCCGCGCGACGTGGATGCGCCGCTGGCTCACCTCGATCCCGTCCCGGACCCGACAGATATCTCTGAACACGCCTCAATCCTGACCAGGGCGATCGCTGAGGTTCTTCTTGGCACGCGCCCCGCGTCGCAGGTGCAGCCGTGGCTGTGTGAGGACGTGTGGCACGTCGTACGCCGGCGAGCGGATTTGGGCAGACGTACTGCGAGGAAGACTGCCGCCCCGCGAGGCGTGCGAATTCTCCGAGTGCACCCGTGCCAGATCGATGAGCGCACCTGCGAGGTCTCTGTTGTGCTCCACGATGGCACTCGGGTGCGCGCCGCTGCGCTGCAGCTCGCGCTCCACCATCAACGGTGGCGAGCCGCAGCAATTAGGATCGGCTAGGTGAACCTCACCCACACGGTCGATTCACCGGGAAGCACCACTGCGCCGTCCTCAATCGAGACCGGAGCCGAGGAGGCGATCACGTCACCGGATGCCTCAATGGTTGCCTGGTCAGCGCCGTAGTTCGTTACGACGAGCACCCCGGAGTTGTCGAAAGCGAGCAGATCATCGTTGGCGTCCATGAGATCCTCGCGCCACGTTAGGCCCCCATCGCCGAGGCCGAGTGCGCGGCGCTGGGAGAGAATGTCGCGGTAGAACTCGTACATCGAGCCCTCGACGCCGATCTGCTTGTCGGCCGCGAGGTCGCGGTAGGCCTCGGGCTGCGGGAGCCATGGGGTGGCATCGGCACCGAAGGAAAACCCGGCAGCAGGCTGGGCTGAGTTCCACGCCATCGGCACGCGGCAGCCATCGCGGCCCGCCTCGGTTTGGCCGGTGCGCTCAAACGCTGGATCTTGGCGGTAGGAGTTGGGCATCGTTGTGTGCTCGGGCAGGCCGAGCTCCTCACCCTGGTAGAGATACGCAGAGCCGGGCAGCGCGAGCATCTGTAACGTTACGGCCTTCGCGCGCCGTAGCCCTCGCTCAGCATCGGGCTGAGGATCAGTGGCGAACACGCCGTTCGCGCCGCGCCCCTGCCCGTCGAGTCCGAAACGGGATACGTGGCGGATGACGTCGTGGTTTGAGAGCACCCACGTCGTCGGCGCGCCCACGCTGCCCATCGTCTCGAGGGATTCAGTGATGACCTCTCGGGTCTTGTCCACATCCCATCCGGAGGTGAGGTAGGAGAAGTTGAACGCCTGCTGCATCTCGTCCTCACGCACGTACAGCGCAAGACGGCTCAGCGGCTCGACCCATGCCTCGGCGATGAGCGCCACATCGGTGTCCAAGGTATTCAGGTGCGCGCGCCACTGCCGGTAGATCTCGTGCACGCCGTCTTGGTCGAACATCGGCACGGGGTTGCCCTCGGTCGGACCATCAGGCGTATCGCGGGAGCCTTCGGCCATAATCGTCTTGCCCTCCCAGTCGGGCAGGCCCTCCGCTTTGACGAGGCCATGGGCGACGTCGACCCGGAATCCGTCGACGCCGCGGGCAACCCAGAAGCTCAGAATGTCGAGGAACTCCGCGCGTACCTCAGGGTGCTCCCAGTTGAGGTCGGGCTGCTTGGAGTCGAACAGGTGGAGGTACCACTGGCCATCCTCTATCCGGGTCCACGCAGGCCCACCGAAAATCGAGTCCCAATTATTCGGTGGCTCCGAGCCGTCCGGGCCCCGGCCCTCGCGGAAGATGTACCGTTCGCGCTCCGGGCTACCCTTACCTGCGGCGAGCGCGGCTTGGAACCACACGTGCTCATCGGAGGTGTGGTTCGGCACGAGGTCAACGATGACCTTCAGCCCCAGGTCGTGGGCGGCCGCGATCATCTCGTCGGCATCGGCGAGGGAGCCAAACAGCGGATCCACCTGGCGGTAGTCGCTCACGTCGTAGCCGGCATCCGCCTGCGGTGAGGCGTAGAACGGGGAGAGCCACACGGCGTCAATCCCGAGTTCTTTGAGGTAGGGCAGCTGGCGCGTCACGCCCGGAATATCACCCATGCCATCGCCGTTCGCATCGGCAAACGAACGCGGATAAACCTGGTAGACGACGCCGTTGCGCCACCACTTGGCGGGTGCTGTCACAGTGATCTCCCTCGGTATTTTCGGGGTCGCCCACGAAAAAAGAAAACGGTTACATTCGCAACCATATCGGCTTTCACGCTCTGAGACATCTCCCATCGGCAGCGATATGCCGCGCGTGCTCCTAGTACGATCAACGTAGTTATTTCTCGACCCAAGGAGCCACCCGATGTGGGCTCATCACGATGGCTCCGGCCTCTACGTTTCACCCAGCCGCCACACTCTCGGCGGCACCGCACACCTGCGCGTTCGCGTGGCCGCGCCCCATCCCGTGTCGGTGTCGGTTCGTACCGTTGAAGACGGCGAACCTCGCTTTACGCCCGCTGAACTCGCGGAAGAAAAACATGGCGAGCAGTGGTTTGAGGCCGAGATCACCGTGTGTAATCCCGTCACCCGTTACCGGTTCCTCATCACGAGCGCCACGCCACATACGTACGCGTGGCTCAACGGCACTGGCCTGAACTACCGCGATGTCTCCGACGCCCACGACTTCCGCGTGACGTCCCATGACGGCGCACCCCGCTGGGCCGAGGAATCGGTGCTCTACCAAATCTTCCCAGACCGTTTCGCCACGACGGGTGCCGCGCAGGCGGAAAGCCGCGAACTTCCCGAATGGGCCCTGCCTCGTGAGTGGGACGATCCGGTCGCGCCGCTGTGGCCAGAAACCTCGAACGAATATTTCGGCGGTGATCTCCCCGGGATCACTACCCACCTCGACTATCTCCAGGGCCTTGGCGTCACCGGAATTTATCTCACGCCGATCTTCCCCGGCGGTTCCAACCACCGTTACGACGCCCGCACGTTCACCGAAGTCGATCCGCTGCTTGGCGGAAATGATGCCCTCGCAGAGCTTTCGCAGGCGCTGCACTCCCGCGGCATGCACATCGTCGGCGACCTCACCACGAACCACACCGGCAATACCCACGAATGGTTCACCCGCGCACTCGCTGACCCAGAGTCAGAGGAACGCTCCTTTTATTACTGGACAGAAAGCGGCTACGCCTCGTGGCTCGGCATCGATACGTTGCCGAAACTCAACTACCACTCCCCCGAGCTGTGGGACAGGTTCGTGCGCGGGCCCAAGTCGATCGTCGGGATGTGGCTGCGCGAGCCGTACAACCTCGATGGGTGGCGCATCGACGTCGCAAACATGACAGGGCGCAGGGGTAGCGATGACTTCGCGCACGAGGTCGCCCGCGCCGTCCGAGACACATCCACAGAGATTAATCCCGATGCCCTCGTCATTGGCGAGCATTTCCACGACGCAACCGGCGACGTCGACGGCGATGGCTGGCATGCGAACATGAACTACACCGGCTTCACCCGCCCGCTGTGGACGTGGCTCGTCGCGGAGGAGTCCGAACTGCCGTTCATCGGCATGCCGGCAACGATCCCATCCCTGCCGGGCCCAGAAGTTGTCGCGTCGATGAACGACTTCCTCGCCCAAATTCCGTGGCAGGTGCAGCAAGCGCAGTGGAACATGCTCGGCTCGCACGACACCGCCCGTATCCGCACGGTCGTCGGATCGGACGATCGCCTCATCGTTGCCGCCGCGGCGCTCTTCACGCTGCCTGGCACGCCGGTCATCTTCTCCGGCGACGAGCTCGGCTTCGAGGGCACCAACGGCGACCACTCGCGCACAACGATCCCGTGGGATCGCATCGACGAGGTCAACCCTGCCATCCGCAGCGCCTACACCGCGCTCGCCCACCTGCGCCGCACAACGCCTGAGCTGGTTGAGGGCTCGAAGATGTGGGTGCTGATTGACGACGACGCGCTCGCGTTTGTGCGCGAAACGGCAACGTCTCGGGTCCTCGTCGTGCTCACGCGAGCCTCGTATGCCGGTCACGTTCATGTGCCCGGCGCACCGATCGCGAACGACCCAGGCGTGCTCTACTGCGCCGGCGATGTGACGGCCGCACCGAGCGACTGCGCAGCAAGCGGGCGGGGGTGTGCGCCCGGGCCAGTGCTTGCCATTGCGGCCGGCGGCCCGAGCGTATTTATCGCCGAGGTGTAGTCACCTGCGGCGGCGAGCGGCGCGTTCTGCGGCGCGGCGCTCAGCGCGGTTGCCGCCCTTGGCGGCCGGTGCCTGCGAGCGGTTTTGGCGCGCGGGCGCCTCGCCACCCTGGGAGGAGGAGTATGACAGGTTCTGCGGAGCCTGCTCCACCTCAAGGCCAAGCGCGTCAACTTGCGGGGCGGGCGCCTTGCGAGAGGTGCCCTGACGGCCAGGGGCGGACTTCTTCTTCGCAGGGGCCTTCGCTGCCATCGCCGCTGAGCTCTCCGTGGTCACGCCCGCAACCGGAGTCGTGAGCGCCGAAACGGCAGTCTCTTCCTGCGGCTCTTGGCGCTTGACCTCGATGTTGAACAAGTACCCGACCGTCTCCTCCTTGATGGCTTCGGCCATCGCAAGGAACATCTGGTGACCGTCGTTGCGGTACTCAACGAGTGGGTCGCGTTGGGCCATTGAGCGGAGCCCAATCCCGTCCTTGAGGTAGTCCATCTCGTACAGGTGCTCACGCCACTTGCGGTCAAGAACCGACAGCAGCACGCGGCGCTCAAGCTGGCGCATGATTTCTGGGGTGAGTTCTTCCTCGCGGTTTTCATACGCCACCTCGGCGTCGGCCACGAGCTCGGAAACTAGTTGATCCTGGCTCAGGCGCATGATGCCGCCGGCCTCTTCGATCACTTCGTCCGGGGAAATCGAGACGGGGAAGATCTGCTTGAGCTCGTTCCACAGGTGGGTGAGGTTCCACTCATCCGGCGAGCCGAGGGTTTCCCCGCGCACGACGTTACCCACGACCTGGGTAACCCAATCGCGGACCAGGTCCTCGACGTCAACACCCTCTAAGATTTCGCGGCGTTCATGGTAGACCCACTTGCGCTGCTCGGT